>JBOGHR010000478.1:0-1991 GCA_050744905.1 Acidimicrobiales bacterium | reverse complement strand
GGCCCGGGGCAGGGCTGCGTGACACGACCGCCGTGGACACCGCCAACAGCGTAAGAGACGCGGTCGGCGGCGCGGAAGCCGGTCGTCAGTCGTTGTCGATCATGTAGTCGTCGTTCAGGTGCTCCATCTGCCACTCCAACGACTCCATGTCGTAGGTCACCAGCTCGTCGCCCTCCCACAGGGCGCCGATCTCGAGGGCCAGGCCGAGGTCGTTGAGGCCCTCGGGCTCGTCGCCGCTCCAGCGGAACCCCACCATCGTGTTCTCCCGACGTCCCAACACGACGCGCTTCACGTGTGCCTCCATCCCAGTCCCTTCGGCTCTGCCGGCCCGAAGGTACCCGCGCTCGCACCGGGCGCCGCGCCCGTGGGCCATCATCGGACCATGGCCACCGAGCTGCTGTACCTCCAGGACGCCTCTCTGCGCTCGTTCGACGCCGTCGTCGTGGAGTCCGGCGGCGACGCTGTCGCCCTCGACCGCACGGCGTTCTACGCCACCGGCGGCGGCCAGCCCCACGACACCGGCACCCTGCGCTGGGACGGCGGCGAGGCCGGCGTGGTCGACGTACGCAGGCGGGGCGACGTCGCCTGGCACGCCCTCGACGGCCCGGCCCCCGGCGCCGGGACCGCCGTGCGGGGCGAGCTGGACTGGGACCGCCGGCACGCCCTCATGCGCACGCACACCGCCCTGCACGTGCTGTGCGGCGTGATCTGGAACCGCTGGGGCAGGGCCGTCACCGGCGGCGACATGCAGCCGCTCGCCGCGCGCATGGACTTCGAGTTCGACCCCCTCCCGCCCGGCTTCGGCGCCGAGGTGGAGGCGCTGGTGAACGCCGAGCTGGCCGCCGCCCGCCCCGTCGAGGTGTCGTTCCTGCCCCGGGCCGAGGCGTTGGGCGACGCCGACCTCGTGCGCACCAAGGTCAACCTCGTCCCCGTGGGCGTGGCCCAGGTCCGCGTCATCGACATCGTGGGCCTGGACAAGCAGGCCGACGGGGGCACGCACGTGGCCCGCACCGACGAGGTGGGGCGCATCCGGGTGGTCAAGACGGAGTCGAAGGGCAGGGGCAACAAGCGCATCCGCATCGAGGTGGTGGACGACTGACGCCGAGGTCACCCCGGGGGCCCCTCGCCGCCGGGGGCGGGAGCGTCGAACGCCGGGCGCCGGGCCCGGACGGCGAAGACGACGACGGCGACGACGAGGGCCACCAGGCTGGTCCAGATGTTCACCCGCAGGCCGAGCACCCGGCTGGCGGGATCGATGCGGAGGGCCTCCACCCACAGCCGGCCGAGGGCGTAGCCGCCGGCGTAGACGACGAACAGCTGCCCCCGCCGGAGGCGCCCGGTGCGCCCGAGGCGCACGAGCAGTGCGGCCAGGGCCAGGTTCCACAGCGCCTCGTAGAGGAACGTGGGGTGATAGGTGGCGACGTCGCCCAGCCCCTCGGGCCGGTGCTCGGGGTCGATGCGGACGGCCCACGGGAGGTCGGAGGGGCGCCCGTACAGCTCCTGGTTGAACCAGTTGCCGAGGCGGCCGATCGCCTGGGCGACCGGGATGGCGGGGGCGGCGGCATCGAGCAGCGTGGGCACGTCCAGCCCCCGGCGGCGGGCCACCACCACGCCGGCGATCACGCCCGCCAGCAGCCCGCCGGGGATGCCGAGGCCGCCCTCCCACACCTGCACGACCCGCCACCACTGCCCCTGGAAGCGCCGGTAGTCGGTGGCGACGTGGTAGAGGCGGGCGCCCACCAGGCCGGCCGGGACGGCCCACGCCGCCACCGCGGTGACGGCGTCGGGGTCGCCCCCCAGGCGGGCGAAGCGGCGCTGGGCGATGGCCAGGGCCACTAGGACGCCGGCGGCGATGGCGAGCCCGTAGGCTCGCAGTTGGAGCGGCCCCACGCCGATGCTGCCGCCCGGCGGGCTCGGTATCGACGCCACCAGGCCGGCCAGGCCGGACGCGCTCATCGGGGGCGCCAGCCGCTGGGCGCGGGGAGCGGCAT
>JBOGHR010000477.1:0-1800 GCA_050744905.1 Acidimicrobiales bacterium | reverse complement strand
ACCCGGCCCCGGCCCGGCGACGGCCGCCCGGTCCGGCGCGGCGGCGCCCGCCGGGCGGTGCGCCGGTGATCGACCTCCTCGTCGCCGGAGGCGTGGCCCTGGTCGTGTCGCTGGTGGGGACGCCGATCCTCATCGGCTGGCTCCACGCCCACGGCATCGGCCAGCAGATCCGCGAGGACGGCCCCCAGGGCCACGTCACCAAGGCGGGCACGCCGACCATGGGTGGGGTGATGATCGTGGCCGGCGCCCTCGGCGGGTACCTGGCCGGCCACGTCCGGGGCAGCACCATCTTCACCCGGGCCGGGCTGCTGGTGGCCTTCGCCGTCGCCGGGGCCGGCCTGGTCGGCGTGGTCGACGACTGGATCAAGGTCCGCCACCAGCGCAGCCTGGGGCTCAACAAGCGGGCCAAGATCGCCGGCCAGCTGGTGGTGTCCGTCGGCTTCGCCGTGCTGGCCATCCACCTGGCCAAGGTCCAGACCGTCGTGTCGTTCACCCGCTGGGACTCCCTGGGCGTGGACCTCGGCCCGGTGCTGTGGACGGCGTGGGCGGTGGTCCTCATCATCGGCACCTCGAACGCCGTCAACCTGACCGACGGCCTCGACGGCCTGGCCGCCGGGTCGGCGACCTTCTCGTTCTCGGCGTTCGCCATCGTCGGGTTCTGGCAGTTCCGGCACTTCGACGTGTACCGCGTCCCCCAGGCCCTGGACCTGGCCGTGCTGGCGGTGGCCCTCACCGGGGCGTGCGCCGGCTTCCTGTGGTGGAACTGCGCGCCGGCCCGGATCTTCATGGGCGACACCGGGTCGCTGGCCATCGGGGCCGGCCTGGCCGCCTTCGCCCTGGTGATGAACCTCCACCTGCTGCTCCCGGTGGTCGGCGGCCTGTACGTCCTGGAGACCGTCTCGGTGATCGTGCAGGTCGCCAGCTTCCGCTTCTTCCACCGCCGGGTGTTCCGGATGGCGCCCATCCACCACCACTTCGAGCTGGTCGGCTGGCCCGAGGTCACCGTCATCGTCCGCTTCTGGATCCTGGCCGGGCTGTGCACGGCCCTCGCCCTGGGGCTGTTCTACGCCGACTTCATCTCCCTGGGGGTGCTCGATTGAGGGCGGTGGTGGTGGGCTTCGGGCTGACGGGCCGGGCCGTCGCCGCTTACCTGGTGGGCGGCGGGTGGCGGGTGGCCGTGGTGGAGGACCGCCCCAGCGGCCGGGCCCGGGCCGAGATCGAGGCGACCGGGGCCACGGTCGGCACGGTGGACGACGTCGCCGGCGCCGACCTGGTCGTCCCCAGCCCCGGCGTCGCCCCGGCCCACCCCGTCCACGCCGCCGCCCGGGCGGCCCGCGTGCCGGTGGTGAGCGAGGTGGAGCTGGCCTGGCGGGCGGCCCGGCCCGGCACCCGGTTCGTCGCCGTCACCGGCACCAACGGCAAGACCACCGTGACGACGCTGGTGGCGGCCATCCTGGCCGCCGACGGGGTGCGGGCGGTGGCCGCCGGCAACATCGGCCTTCCCCTGGTGACGGCGGTGGGCGGCGACGCCGAGGTGGTGGTGGCCGAGGTGTCGTCGTTCCAGCTCCGGCACACGGCCGAGTTCCGGCCCCACGTCGCCGTGTGGCTCAACCTGGCCGCCGACCACCTCGACTGGCACGCCACCCTGGAGGACTACGCAGCGGCCAAGGCCCGGGTGTGGGCCAACCAGGGGACCGACGACACCGCCGTCGTCAACGCCGACGACGAGGCGGTGATGCGGGCGGCCGCCGCCGCGCCCGGGCGGGTCGTCACCTTCGGCCTCGACCGGGGGGACTGGTC
>JBOGHR010000476.1:0-3654 GCA_050744905.1 Acidimicrobiales bacterium | reverse complement strand
ACCGGGCGAGGACGGAGGTCAGCTCAGCGGTGGGCCATGCCTGACGTCTCCTCTCGCTCGGGGGCCGAGCGACCAGCATCGCACACCCGCCGGCGCAACCACCGTCGGGCGAGGCGGTGCGAATCCGGGGGTGCGGCCGGCGTAAATAGATGGGAGAATAGGTGGAGCCGGGCGCCCGAGACGCCACGGCCGAAAGGGGGCCATCATGTCCGACGCCACGGTGGTGAGCGGCCAGGTCGGCACCGGCGACCACGGCACCGGCGACCACGGCACCGGCGACGAGGGGCGGCCCAGCTTCCTCCCGCCGCCCACCTTCCCGGCGGCCATGCTGCTCGACGACGACGACGCCGCCGGTGCGGGCGACGGGGCGGAGGAGCGGGCTCCCGTCGCCCACCGGGCCCCGCCGGAGGAGGCCCCGGCCCGACCGAACCTGGTCATCCGCCTGGGCCACCGCCTCTGCGGGTTCCGCTGAGGGCCTGCGAATGAACTACCTGCTCGGAAGAGGCGACGCCGGTCTGCTTCGATCAGGCCAGGAACGGTTCACTGGCAACGACCTCTCCCGACCGCGCAGGCAGACCGGCGTCGCCTCTTCACTCCCGTAGTTCATTCGCAGTCCCTAGTTGGCACCACCACGACCCCGAGTAAATAGGTCACCGAAGTGGCCCGCTCAGCCGGGGGGCGGCTGCCAGCGCTCGACCAGGCCGGCGAGGTCGGGCCGGCGGGGCGGCTTGTCGTCGCCGTCGTGGGGCGTGCCGAGGTACAGGAAGCCGACCACGGCGTCGTGCTCGCCCAGGCCCAGGGCGGCCTTGACCCGGGCGTCGTAGGCGACGTCGCCGGTCCGCCACATCGAGCCGTACCCGAGCGACGTGGCGGCCAGCAGGGCGTTCTGGGCGGCGGCGGCGGCGGCGGCGAACTGCTCGACCCAGGGGATGGCCTCGCTGTGGCGGTGCACGGCGCACACGACCAGGACGAGCGGCGCCCGCCCCAGCTTGGTGCGCTCCTTGGCCAGCTGGCCCTCGGTGGGCTCGGCGCCGACCGCCGCGCAGCGGTGCAGGTAGGCGTCCGCCAGCACCTGGCCGAAGGCGTCCTTGGCCTCGCCCTCGAGCACGACGAACCGGAAGGGCCGCAGCTCCCCGTGGTCGGGGGCGGCGGCCGCCGCCTCCAGGATGCGGATGAGGTCATCGCCGCCCGGCGCCGGCTCGGTGAGCCGGCCGGTGGAGCGGCGGGCGACGATGGCGTCGAGGGCGTCCACGGTGGCCCTGCCTACCACCCCCGGTCGATCCACTCGTCGAGGTGGGGGCGCTCGGCGCCGATGGTGGTGTCGGCGCCGTGGCCGGGCATCACGACGATGGCCGGATCGAGGGTGAACAGCCGCTCGGAGATCGACCGGATGATGGTCCCGAAGTCGCCGAGCGGCGGCCGGGTGGCGCCCGGGCCGCCCGGGAACAGGGTGTCGCCGGCGAAGAGCACGCCCTGGGCCTCCAGGTGGAAGCAGGTCCAGCCCGGCGTGTGGCCCGGAGTGAACATGGTCCGCAACCGCAGCTCGCCCACCTCGATCTCCTGGCCGTCGGCCAGGTCGAAGTCGTGGGCCGCGATCATGCCGGCGTCGAGGGGTGCGATGCCGACGGGGTAGCCGGCGGCCCGCATGCCGGGCACGGCGGCGACGTGGTCGGCGTGGCCGTGGGTCTCCAGCACCCGGCTCACCCCCAACTCGCGGCACATGGCGACCAGCTGGGGGGCGTCGGCGGCGGCGTCGATCAGCACGGCGTCGCCCGTGGCCCGACAGCGCAGGACGTGCACGTTGGTGCGCAGCGGTCCCAAGACCACGCGACGGACCTGGCAGCGGTCGTCCTCGTGGTGCAGCACGGGGGCGACGGTAGCCCGCGGTACTGTCCGCCGATGGTCGTGGTGTACGGCGCGCTGGTGGTGGTGATCGTGTTCGCCATCGCCGCCGTGGTCATCGGGCGGGAGGCCCGCCGCCTCGACGCCGTGCCGCCCCAGCCGACGTTCGACCTCGACGAGGCGGTGCGGTGGGTGGCCGAGAACCTGCCGTTCGAGGTCAGCGCCGTGCTGAGCTACGACGACGTCCGGCGCATCATCGACTGGAACCTGGAGTACTTCCGCATGAAGGGCGTGTCCGGCAACGGCCACTCCGCCCAGCCCGACGGCCCGGTGGTGGTGGGCGGCGCCGAGACGGTGGAGTACGTCCTCACCCGGGCCCAGGCCGTCGGCTCGCCCTACACGCCCACCCAGGTCCACGCCGTGCTGGACGCCCAGATGAGCTACCTCGAGGCCATCGGCGCCATCGGGCCCGAGGCGCCCCCCGACGAGCAGCCGGGCGGAATGCCGCGCGCGTAGGGGCGACGATGTGGTTTCATGGGCGCACCAGAGAAAGGAGGTGGTCCAACTGCACAGTCAACGTTTCGGGACCCTGGAGGTGGCTGGCCGCTGACGCGGCAGCTGGACCACCCGGCGAGACCCAGCCAGACACCGCCTGAGACCACGGGTCGGAGCATGGTCCCTTCCGACGGAGTCCGGGGCTCGGGTCCTTTCCAGTGAACTCTCGACGAGGGAGCGCTCCCGGCGCTCCCTCGTCCGCGTCAACGCCCCGGCGGCGCCCGGTGAGCCGCGGGTGAGCGGCCGGCCGGCCCGCTTCGGCCAGGTGCGGTGGCTGGGCGACAAGCGGGCGATGGTCGTCCACGACCTCGACGCCGCCCGCCCCGGCTGCCGCCTCGACGACCTCGTCGCCTCCGAGCGCTTCGCCACCTTCGGGCCCGATGCGCTGGCCGAGGCCCGTAACCGGGGCTACCGGCCGTGCCGGCGCTGCGCCGGCCCGGGCGGGAGCGAACCGGGCCCAACCGGCACGGACTGACCGGCGGGCCGCCGGCGGGGCACGTACCGTGGACAGGTGGACACGGCGATCGACTCCGGCGGGGTCCGCCTGTGCGCCCACCTGGCCCGTCCCCCGGCGTCCTCCGGGGGCCCGGGCAGCGTGCGGCACGGGGTGGTGATCTGCCACGGGTTCCCAAGGGGCCCGGGCGGCGCCGCCACGGCCGCCCGCACCTACCCGCACCTGGCCGACCGCATCGCCGCCGACGCCGGCTGGGTGGCGCTCACCTTCAACTTCCGGGGCACGGGGCAGTCGGAGGGCGACTTCTCGCTCGGCGGCTGGCTGGCCGACCTGCGGGCCGCCGTCGACTACCTGGTCGACGTCACCGACGTGGACGCGGTGTGGCTGTGCGGGTTCAGCCACGGCGGCTCGCTGGCGCTGTGCGCCGCCGGCGAGGACGAGCGGGTGGGCGGGGTGGCGTCGCTGTCGGCCCCCGCCGACTTCGACGTCTGGGCCGCCCACCCCAAGCGCTTCCTCGAGCATGCCCGCAGCATCGGCGTCGTGCGCGACCGGGCGTTCCCCCCCGACCCCGACGCCTGGGCCCGGGAGCTGCGCGACGTGCGGCCCATGGCGCTGGTCGGCAAGGTGCCGCCCCGGCCCGTCCTCATCGTGCACGGCGCCGACGACGACGAGGTGTCGGTGATGGACGCCCGCGCCCTGGCCGACGCCGCCGAGGGCCAGGTCGAGCTGCGGGTGCTGAGCGGCGCCGGCAGCCGCCTGCGCCACGACCCGCGGGCCGTCGCCGTCCTCCTGGGCTGGCTGGA
>JBOGHR010000475.1:0-3788 GCA_050744905.1 Acidimicrobiales bacterium | reverse complement strand
GCTCTACGTCGTCCGCGCCGAGGACGGCGACGGCTTGGACCCGCTGCGCCGGGCCCTGCAGCGATCAGCCGCCAAGCAGACCGCCATCGAGCAACTCGGACGATCGCGATGAGCGAACCGTCTCGGGTGCGCGCATCAGCGGTGACCCGCGCTCAGCAGTCGGCTGACCGTCAGGCGGCGGCAGTCGTCGGCGATGTGCATCCGTGGGTGGTCAAGGCCAGAGCCATCGACGCTGCAGCTGGCGGACGCGAGCTGAGCACGGAGACGCTGGCCCGCTTCGTGCGGATCCTGCGAGCGGCTACCGCGGGTGCCAAACGAGCCGCCCCGGGTCGAAAGCGCGCCGGCCCGGCTGGCCGGGGAGCACCTCGACGCGCTGGATGACGAGGTCGATCAGCTGGCGCTGGAACCCGATGCCCCGCTCGTCCCACAGGGCGTCGAGCTGCTCGACGGTCGGGGGAAGGTCTCTCAGCACCGAGTGCTCGGGTGCGGTGAAGACCTGGCGGTGCAGCGCCTCGATGGCCTCGGTGAGTGCCTCGTAGCGGCGCTCGTAGGCCGCCTTGGTGACCTTCTGCTCCAGGTAGAGGTCGAGGAGCCGGTCCCGCTGCGCTTCGGCCTCGGCGAGCTGGTCGGCGAGGCTCTCGGACTCGTCGGCTGCGGAGTCGGCGAGGCGGGCGAGCTGCTTGCGGTACTTGGGGTCGCACAGCTTGCCGATCACGTACTGGCGGACCTCGTCCTCGACGGACTCGGCGAGGATGACGCGCGAGCCGCAGCCGCCCAGGCCGGCGCCCTTGCGGCACGAGTAAGCGCGCTTGCCGCTCTGCTTCTGCAGCGACCGGAGCTTGCCGCTGCAGGACGAGCAGAACAGGAACCCGACCAGCGGGTAGGTGCGGGCGCCGTACCGGCGGTTGGTCGACGTCGGGCGGGACTCCAGCGCGAGGGTCACGCACTCCCAGGTCGCCCGGTCGAACACCGGCTCCCACGACCCGTCGGCCACCACCACGCCGTTGTGGGCCCGCAGGCCGGCGTAGCGGGGGTTGGTGAGGATGCGGGTCAACACGTTGGTCCGCCACTGGGTTGCTCGGGCTGTCGGAACGCCGCGGTGGTTGAGGTCGTTGGCGATGCGCCACAGCGACTCGCCCAGCAGCACCCGCTCGGCCACCTCCCGGATCACCTCGACCTCCGACGGGATGAGGCTCATCGTCCCGTCGTGCGGACAGCCCGGAACCTCGCACGCCTCGGGCCGCTTGCCGGAGCAGGAGTAGCCGTAGGGCCGGCCGCTGACCCGGGGCTTGCCCTCCCGTGCCTCGCGGGCGCGCACGTCGCGCATGCGGTCGGAGAGCTTCTTTGACTCCTCGCGGTCCATCGAGGCCCGGATGCCGATCTCGAACTCGCTCAACCAACCGTTCGGCGTCAGGACCGACCGGTCGGTGTCGCAGCCGGCGTCCTCGAGCGCCTCGATCAGCGGCGCCCACCCCGGCCCGCCACCGCGGGAGAGCCGGTCGGACTTGTAGGCCATGACCGCTCGGGCCTCGCCGTTGCGGATCCGCTCCAGCAGGTCCAAGAACCTCGGCCGGCCCCGGCCCCGGTCCTTGTAGCCCGACGTGCTCGGCGGCTCCACCAGCGTGTCCACGATCACGGCGCCGAACCGGCCGGCAGCCTCGGAGCAGCGCTCGATCTGCGTCGGGATCGACTCTGACCGGTCCCGTGTCACGCTCTGGCGGATGTACAGCAGCGTCGGGATCGGCTCGCCGCTCATAGGTGTCAAACACTAACAGAGTTGACTAACACCCGGAATACGCCCATCGAGGCACTGGAGCGGGCGTATCCCATGCGCGTGTTGCGCTACCGACTTCGACGTGGGAGTGGCGGCGCTGGGTTCTCGCCCGGCGGCGAAGGCATCGAGCGCGACCTTCAAGTGCTGGAGGATTGCACGGTCTCACTGATCACCGAGCGGCGCGTGTCGCGACCGTGGGGCCTCGTCGGTGGCGAGCCCGGCGCGACGGGTGAGAACTGGCTGCTGCCCGGCGGCGACGAGGCGCGGGCGGAACGTCTGCCGGACAAGTGCACGATCCGCATGAAGGCCAGTGACGTGTTACGGATGCTGACGCCCGGCGGGGGTGGATGGGGCGTGCCACCGAGCAGGTGAGCGCGACTCCCATTTGACCGATCTGCCTACGCTGGCGAGGACCCGCGCCATGGAGGCTGCCAGTGGGGTTTCTCGATCGCTTGCGAGCCGGGCGGGATCAACGCAGGCTCGAACGAGCCCAACGCGAGTACACGGCGCGGGTCGATTCGTGGCTCCGTCAATGCCAACGCGCAACGAACCTCTGCCTCGTTGCGCGCCGACCGGGTGTTGCCGCTGCGGAGGCACCGGTTGCTCTCTGGGACAACGAGCTGCTTCTCATGTGGTGGACGGGCGCGGAGCTGATCGCTCCGAAGAACACGGTCGTCCGTAACTGGACGAGTGCGTCGTACCGCGTGGGCAAGAAGACGACGATTCGTGCCGGCACCTCGACGATGTACGCCACTGTTGACCGCCCGACCCCGATCGACCGGGGCACGCTGGCGATCACCGACAAGCGCGCCCTGTTCCTGGGACGTACTCGGTCTATCGATTGGCAGTACCGCCGCCTCCTCGGGGTGACGCACGACGACTCCGGCACCTGGACGGCGATGCACGTGAGCGACCGCCAGCGACTCCATGGCTTCGGCTACCCACGCTCCCACGGTGATGACGTTCGCTTCTACATCGCGCTTGCCTCCGCGCTGTACCGAGATGAGGAGCAGGAGTTCGCATCGACGCTTGAGTCGGACACGCTGGAGCTGCTCGCCCCCCACCATCGCCACCTCCCGGCATCCCTGTGGACGAAAGTGTGACACGCCTAGCGTCCTCGCAGCGTGTGGACCGGGCCGCGACGGCGGCGAAGGAGCTCGCACCTCCGAAGCAGGCGGGGCTCGCCGTCGGGTTTGCCGAGGCCGACCTGCCCGTCGTCGCGACCGCCGCGCAGTTGCTCGGCTTCCTCCTCGGGACCGTTCGCCCAAGCGAATCGGCTGCGTCCGCCGCCGATCTCGACGCCGAGATGAAGCGGCGATCAGCGACGGAGGGTAAGCCCTGGGCAGCTGCCATCACCGGAGACGCCGAGCTCATCGCCGACTATCTCGACGGTCTTCCCTCGGCGACGATCCGCCTGGTCTCGGCGGACAAGGAGACGCTCGCGGAGCTTGGAATCGAGGCCGGCGACTCCGACGAATACGTCGCCTCTCAACTTGGCTACGCACTAACTAACGCCCGTCGACGACGTCGTCGGCCTACTGAAGGCCGACGGGTATCGGGCCACGCCAGCAATGCTCAAGGAGGAGCCCGGAGAACGCGACGCCGAGGTCATCGACGCAGCCGCTCGAGTGGCTCGGTGGACCCGCGACCAGCCGCAGGCCCTCGTGCTTTCTGGGTCCGAGGCGGCGCTGCGCAACATGCTGGGCACTACCAGAGCCTTTGACGTCGTCGCCGTGTGCGCCGCATCTGAGGTGATCCGGCGGCTCGGGCTCGAGCCCGTGGACGATGTATCGCCGGCCGAGGGGGGATGAACCAGTCGAGGTCGGGTCGTCGCCGCCGATGACCGTGGCAGGCAAGACCGTTCGAGAACCCGCTTCCTGGCGTGGTCCGTTAGGGTCCCCCGCCAAGTAAGTCGTGCGATGTAGCCTGCGGGTGTGGAGCTGCCGGTCGAGGGGCTGCGGACGTTCTTCGAAGAGGTGAGCCCCCTTCTCGATGAGCGGCAGCGGCGGCTGGT
>JBOGHR010000474.1:0-1998 GCA_050744905.1 Acidimicrobiales bacterium | reverse complement strand
CCGCCCGGGCGGCCCAGCCGGCGTGGGCGGCCACCGACCCGGCGAAGCGGGCCGAGCTGCTCGGCCGGGTGGCCCAGGGGATCCAGGCCCGCATGCCCGAGATCGGGGCCCTCATCGCCGAGGAGGTCGGCATGCCCGTCGACCTGGCGACCATGATCCAGGCCGGGCTCCCGGTGATGACCTTCGCCTCCATGGCACAGGTGGTGGCCGAGCTGGTCCTCCAGGAGCGCATCGGCAACTCCATCGTCGTGCGGGAGGCGGTCGGCACGGTCGCCGCCATCACCCCGTGGAACTACCCGCTGCACCAGATCGCCGCCAAGGTGGCCCCCGCCCTCGCCGCCGGCTGCACCGTGGTGGTGAAGCCGAGCGAGCTGGCGCCGTCGACCGCCTTCGTGCTCGCCCGCGTGGCCGACGAGGCCGGCCTGCCGCCGGGGGTCCTGAACGTGGTGACGGGCGAGGGACCGGTGGTGGGCCAGGCCCTGGCGGCGTCGCCCGCCGTCGACATGGTGTCCTTCACCGGCTCGACCGCCGTGGGCCGGCGGGTGGCGGCGACGGCGGCCACCACGGTGAAGCGGGTGGCCCTCGAGCTGGGCGGCAAGTCGCCCAACGTGATCCTCGACGACGCCGACCTGTCCAAGGCCGTGCCCGCCGGCGTGGGCCACGCCTTCTTGAACGCGGGCCAGACGTGCTCGGCCCTCACCCGGATGCTGGTGCCCCGCTCGCGGCTGGGCGAGGTCGAGGAGCTGGCGGCCACCAAGGCGGCCGAGTACGTCCCCGGCGACCCGTTCGCCCCCGGGACCCGCCTGGGCCCGGTGGTCTCCGCCGGCCAGCGGGAGCGGGTCCGGGACCACATCCGCGGCGGGCTGGCCGAGGGCGCCCGGGTCGTGGCCGGCGGCCCCGAGCCGCCCGAGGGGCTCGACCGCGGGTGGTTCGTGCGGGCGACGGTCCTCTCCGACGTCTCGCCCGGCATGCGGGTGGCCCAGGAGGAGATCTTCGGGCCGGTGCTCACCGTGATCCCCTACGACGGCGAGGACGAGGCGGTGGAGATCGCCAACGGCACTGTCTACGGGCTCAATGCCGGGGTGTGGTCGGCCGACCAGGACCGGGCCCTAGCCGTGGCCCGGCGCCTGCGCAGCGGGATGGTGGAGGTCAACGGCGGCCTGTTCAACCCGCTGGCGCCCTGGGGCGGCGTGCGCCAGTCCGGCACCGGCCGCGAGCTGGGCCGCTACGGCGTCGAGGAGTTCCTGGAGCCCAAGTCGCTGCACCTGTAGTGAGGATCGGCTCGCGACCGGAGGTTGCCCGCCGAGCCGATGGTGCTGCGGCCGCCGGCGAGATCCTCGTCGTTCGCTGGTCGCCCCGCCACGGGAGCTGGGACCCGGGGGGTCCCAGCCGATCCCGGCGGTGCTTCCCGCCGGGCGGACGTGCGCCCGGGGAGTGGGGTGGCTAGCCTCTCCGCCCGGTGGGGCGACCTTTGGCACTGGCAGTGGTGGTCGCGCTCGGGCTCGGACTGCCGCAGGGGGCGTCGGCCGCCACCAGGCCGCCGACCAAGGCCCAGCTGGCCGAGGCCCAGAAGCGGGCCAACGCCGCCGCCGGCCGGTTGGCCAAGGCCCGGGCCGGGCTCACCCGGGCCGAGCGGGAGATCGCCGACCTGGAGGCCCGCACAGCCAGGACGGAGCAGGTCGTGGGCGCCCTGGAGGGCCAGGTCCGCCAGCTGGCCGTCACCCAGTACGTGCTCGGCGGCCGCTCCGGCACCTGGCTGGGCGGCGCCGATCCCGGCGAGGTGGCCCGCCGGCGGGCCCTGCTGCGCTTCGTGAGCCTGGGCCGCACCGACTCGGTGGACGGCTACCGCGTCGCCCGCTCGGACCTGGAGGCGGGACAGGCGGCGCTCACCGAGCAGCTCGACCGCCAGCGCGCCGTGGTGTCGACGCTCCGCAAGGAGGAGGCCACGGTGAGCGCCGAGCTGGCCCGCGTGGCGGCCGCCCAGAAGGCCTACGAGGC
>JBOGHR010000473.1:0-18650 GCA_050744905.1 Acidimicrobiales bacterium | reverse complement strand
GTCGTGGCGCGGGCCGCTTCCCGGTCGCCGCTGCTCGAGCGGGTGGCGGCCATCGAGTCGGCGTTCGACGCCGCCCTCTCTGCCGGCGACGTGGCCGCCGCGGTGCGGGCCGCCCTGGAGCTGGAGCAGGAGCTCACGGCGTGGTCGCGCGACACCCTCCAGTCCGACGAGCTCGACCGCGGGCGGGCGGTCCTGCGCTCCATGGTCGTGCGGCTGGGCGAGGGGGCCGAGGCGGGGGGCAAGGACCCGTCGGAGGTGGTGGCACCGTTCGTGGAAGCCCTGCTCGGGCAGCGGGAGGCGGCGCGGTCGGTGAAGCGGTGGGCCGACGCCGACGCCGTCCGGGACGCCCTCGTCGCCCTCGGCGTGGAGGTGCGGGACACCCCCGACGGGACGACGTGGCGGCTACTGTCGTGACCAGCCCCCGGGGCCCGGCCCCCATCGTCTAGAGGCCTAGGACACCACCCTTTCAAGGTGGCGACACGGGTTCGAATCCCGTTGGGGGTGCCAGCAAAACCGCAGGTCAGAGGCACTTTCCGGCATGTGCGTCGCTCCGGCGGCAGGCAGTTGCCACTCTACTGCCACTCCACCAGGTGGCCGATCACCCAGTCGAGCGGAGTGGCAAGGGAGTGGCGGTGCCGGGATCGATGCGCCAGCGGGGCAGCTCGTGGGAGCTGAAGGTTTACCTGGGCCGCGACGCGGTGAGCGGCTCCAAGCGATGGGCCTACGGGACGTTCAAGGGCGGCAAGCGGGAGGCCCAGCGGGCACTGGCCGCCATGGTCCTCGACGCCGAGCGGGGCGGGCTGGCCCACACCGGCGCCACCGTCGGCGAGCTGCTCGAGGAGTGGCTCGCCCACGCCACCCCGTCGTACTCGCCCAAGAACGTGGTGGAGACCCGCGGCGTGCTCGACCGCAACCTCCTGCCCTTCCTTGGCGCCGTCCCATTGTCCAAGCTGGGAGCCGCCGACCTCGACCGCTTCTACCGGCGGCTGGCCGACAAGGGCGGCCGGGCCGGTCGCCCCTTTCGCCGTCCACCATCCGCCGCACCCACGGCATCCTGCCCGGGCCCTCAACCAGGGCGTGCGCTGGGGTTGGCTGGCCCGCAACCCGGCCTCGTCGGCCACCCCGCCCCGCGTGTCCACGCCCGACATCCACCCCCCGTCGCCGGCCGAGCTGGCACGGCTGTTCGCGGCCGCCGGCGAGGCCGACCCCGACCTGGCCGACTTCATCCTGCTGGCAGCGGCCACCGGCGCCCGCCGCAGCGAGTTGGTGGCGCTGCGCTGGTCGGACGTCGACGTCGAGTCCGGCCGGCTCACCATCGGCCGCGGCGTGGTGGCGGGACCGGACGGCCTGGTGGTCAAGGACACCAAGACGCATGCCGCCCGCAGCGTGTCGCTCGATGCCGGCTGCGTGGCCGCCCTGGGGGCACATCGGGAACGGGCAGCCGAGCGGGCCTCCGCGTGCGGCATCGAACTGGCGGCGGACGCCTACGTGTTCAGCGCCGAAGTGGACGGCGGCACTCCCTGGTATCCCGATTCGGCCAGCTGCGCTTTCGCCCGGCTGTGCCGGCGAACGGGAGTGGGCGGCGTGCGCCTGCGACTTGCGCCACTACGTCGCCACCCGGCTCCTGTCGGCCGGCGTCGACGTGCGCACGGTGGCAGGCCGGCTCGGTCACCGCAACGCGGCGACGACACTCAACGTCTACAGCCAGTTCCTGGCCGAGGCGGAAGCGGCGGCCGACGTCCTCCGCCGCATCTTCGACGACGCCGTCCTCCAGGGATCGGCGGACGCCACGGGCGACGCGCCGCCGAAGCGTCGAAAGAGGGAGCCGGCGCCGGCGCGTCGGGCATGATGCGAGGGTGACGAAGCGCCAAACGTCCATCCTCGAGCGGCCCGTCTACGGCGTCTCCGAGGCGGCGGCCATCCTCGGGCTGCGTGCGCCGCGGGCCCGGGCCTGGCTCGACGGCTACACCCGGCACGGCGTCGTCTACCCGCCGGTGATCCGGCCGGACGCGACCGGCGACGACACCGTCACATGGGGCGAGTTCGTGGAGCTCGGCTACCTGCGGAGCTACCGGAACAAGGGCGTGCCGCTACAGCGACTCCGGCCGGTGATCGACGAGCTGCGGCGGGAGTTCGACACGGCGTACCCGCTGGCGACGGCCAAGCCGTTCGTGCTCGGCAAGGAGCTCGTGCTCGAAGCGCAGGAGCGAAACGGGCTTCCCCAGGCGATCGCCATCGTCATCAGGTCGGGCCAGCAGATCCTGCTCACCGACGACGCCAGCCGTTTCCTAAGGAAGGTCGAGTTCGACCCTCCCGACGGCGACGTTCGCCGCATGCACCCAGCCGGCATGGCATCGCCCGTGGTCATCGACCCCCTCGTGCGCTTCGGCCGGCCCTCTGTCCAGGGCGTCGCCACGGAGCGGCTGTGGGAGCTGTTCGACGCAGGCGAGTCGGTCGACGACATCGCCAGGGACTATGAGATGGCGGGCGAACAGATCCGGGCTGCGATCGCCTACGAGGAGCAGCTGCGGTCACTGGCTGCATAGCCGGCCGTGACGGCCAGGTACTTCGTCGACGAGAACGACCTGGGCCTGGGTAGAGCGCTCGGCGTCCGGCACGAGGGGGTCGTGTACCCCGGCCACGCCGACCTGCCGGACGTGACGCGGGGGACGGTCGACGACGACTGGCTTCGGGTTGTGGGCGACCTTCGCCTGGTCGTCATCACCCGAGACCGACGCATCCGGTACCGGCCGGTCGAGCGGGCGATGTGGGTGGCACACCGCGTGCGCGGGTTCGTCCTGACCGGTACGGCGAGCCAGTCGACCGCTGACAGCCTCGGTCTGATCGACCGCCACTGGATGGAGTTGGAGCAGCTGGTGGCGTCCGAACCCCACGGGCCGTGGATGCGGTCGCTCACCAAGACGGGCCTGCGCACGATCGATCTCGGCTGAACGCACCGGGATTTCTCGAAACCCACGCGAGAAATCGGCATCTCAGCGGCTTGTCCCTCACGGGACATCGGCGACGGCCACGTCGCCGGCAGCCCGGTGACAGCAAGGGTCGTCGAGGAGCCGACCCGGCTCGGAGCGCACGGCGGTCGTCGCCCCTCCTCCACACCGGCGCCTGCGCGCCGACCCAGGAGGAACGACATGGACACCAACCGCTTGACCCTCACCGTCGAGGAAGCAGCCCAGCTGCTGGGCATCTCCCGGCTCTCGCCTACGAGCTGGTCGCCCGAAACGAGCTCCCGAGCATCCGGCTCGGCCGGCGCATCGTGGTGCCACGGCGGGCGCTGGAGGTACTCCTCGAGCCCGGCCAGCGCAGGATGGCCCGAGTGCTGGCCGGCGGCGAGCCACCGACGGGCGCCATGGCCGGGCGACTGGGGCTGTCCAAGGGCGGCGCCCGCGGGGCCCTCGGGGCGCTGGTCGACAGGGGCCACGCCCACGACGGCCCGGGCGGCCCCCGCCTGGTCGACCCGTTGTACGCCGAGTGGGTGCGTCGCCGGTCCTGAGCTGATGCCGGCTGGCGGCCGTCCGTCGACGGCCGGCGCCCCGCCTCGACGCCAAGGTCCGGGAAGACCGCAAGGACGTGGCGTGACCCCCCGCGGGCTGCAACCTGCCACTCGGCTTGCCACTCTGACGAGCGGGCGGGCGGCCGCGGTGGGGGCTACATTTGGAACCCGTTCGAGGTGCGGCGGTGGGCGCGCTCGGCATCCGCCGCCGAGGCGGCGGCGTCGTGCGTGGCGAGGGGACTGGCGATGGAGGACGCCCAGGGCGATGCCGGGCGCGAGCGACCGGGGCCCATGGCGGCACCGGGCGACAGCCCCGGCATCGTCGAGTTCCTCCACACCATGGTCGTAGCGGCCAACGTCGCGTCGTCCGTGGACGAGGCCATGCGGGTGTGCCTCGACGAGGTGTGCGGCTGCTTCGGCTGGCCGGTCGGCCACTTCTACACCGTGGCGGGGCCGCCCGAGGAGCTCGTGTCGTCGGCCGTGTGGCACCTGGACGATGCCGAGCGTTTCGACGCCTTCCGGCGGGTCACCGAAGCCCTCCGCCTGGCCCGGGGCAAGGGCCTTCCCGGGCGCGTGCTGGCCACCGGCCAGCCGGCGTGGATCCCGCGGCTGAGCGACGACCGCGACTCCCCGAGGACGTCATGGGCCACCGACGCCGGGCTCCGCGCCGGGTACGCCTTCCCCGTCCTGGCCGCCGAGCAGGTCGTCGGGGTGCTCGAGTTCTTCTCCGCCAGTCCCGGCGAGCCCGACGCGACGGCGGTCGAGGTCATGGGCCAGGTCGGCACCCAGATGGGCCGGGTGGTCGAGCGGTCCGCCACCGCGGCCGCCCTCCGCGACAGCGAGGAGCGCATGCGCCTGGTCGTCGAGACGGCGGGCGACGCCTTCGTAAGGATGGACGCCGACGGGGTGATCATCGCCTGGAACGCGGCGGCCGAGGCGTTGTTCGGGTGGTCGCGGCAGGAGGCGACGGGACGGCGCCTGGCCGACACCATCATGCCAATGCGCTACCGGGCCGCCCACGACCAGGGCTTGGCCCACTACCTGGCCACCGGCGAGGGCCCCCTGCTCGGGAGCCGGGTCGAGCTGGAGGCCGTCCACCGCGACGGCCACGAGATCCCCATGGAGCTGTCGGTGTGGCCCGTGCGGGTGGGACGCAGCGTCCAGTTCAACGCCTTCGTGCACGACATCAGCGAGCGGCGGCGGTCCCAGGCCGCCCTACGAGAGGCGGAGGAGCGCTTCCGCCGGGCCTTCGACGACGCTCCCATCGGGATGGGCCTCGTCGACCGCGAGGGCCGAATCCTGCGGGCCAACCGGTCCTACTGCGAGATGCTCGGCTACAGCCAGGACGCCCTGCGGGCCATGACGGTGGCCCAGCTGAACCACCCCGACGACGCGGAGGCGAGCCGGGAGCTGTTCGGGCGGGCGCTGGCGGGCGAGCTGGACCGCTACCGGGTGGAGAAGCGCTACATCCACGCCGACGGCCATCCGGTGTGGGTGGCGCTCAACGTCTCCGCCATCCGGGACGACCAGGGCCGCGTCGACCACTTCATCGGGCAGATCGAGGACATCTCGGCCCGCAAGGAGGCCGAGGAGGCGCTCACCCGCCAGGCCCTGCACGACCCCCTGACCGGCCTTCCCAACCGCTCGTTGATGCTGGACCGGCTGCGCCAGGCCCTGGCCCGCACCCGCCGGGTACCGGCAACGGTCACGGTCATGTTCGTGGACCTCGACCACTTCAAGCTCATCAACGACAGCCGCGGCCACCACGCCGGCGACCGGGTGCTGGTCGCCGTCGCCCAGCGGCTCCAGGCGGCCGTGCGCCCGGCCGACACGGTGTGCCGCATCGGCGGCGACGAGTTCGTCGTGGTGTGCGAGGGCCTCGACGGCGAGTCCGAGGCGAGCGAGGTCGCCACCCGGGTGGAGGCAGCGGTGGCGGAGCCGTTCACCGTCGACGGCCACGACGTGGCCGTGACGGCCAGCGTCGGGCTGGTGGTGGGGGGAGGCGGCTCGGCCGGTCCCGAGGCGCTCCTGCGGGGCGCCGATGCCGCCATGTACCGGGCCAAGAAGGGCGGCAAGGCGCGCTACCACCTCTTCGACGACGCGCTGGGGGCCCGGGCCGGCGAGCGGCTCCGCCTCGAGCGCGGCCTCTCCGAGGCGCTGGAGGCCGGCCGGATGGGCATCGCCTACCAGCCCATCGTCACCGTGGCCACCGGGAAGCCCTGCGGCGTCGAGGCCCTGGCCCGCTACGAGGACCCCGAGCGCGGGGTGCTGGAGGCGGACCTGTTCATCGACGTGGCCGAGGAGTCGGGGCTGGTGATCCCCCTGGGGGCATGGGTCCTGGAGCAGGCGTGCCGCCAGGCCGCCGCCTGGCGCCGGGAGGGGTGCGCGCTGGCGGTGACGGTGAACCTGAGCGCGCGGGAGATAGCCCGGGCGACGCTGTGCGCCACCGTCGCCGCCGCGCTCGACGGGGCCGGTCTCGAGCCCGGCGAGCTGTGCCTCGACCTTCCCGAGGCGGCGGTGACGGAGGGGGATGGAGCGACGCAGGAGGGCCTGGTCGCCCTGGCCGGGACGGGGGTGCGCCTGGGCATCGGCGACTGGGGCAGCGGGTCGGCGTCGATCTCGGCGCTGCGCCGCCTGCCGGTGAGCTACCTGAAGCTCGACCGAGACGTGGTGCGGGAGGTGGACGACTGTCGCTCCGTGGCGGCCGCCCTGGTGGCGGCAGGGACGGCGTTCGGGCTCCCCACCGTCGCCGGGGGCGTGGAGAGCGCCGGCCAGCTCCGGATCCTCGCCGAGCTGGGATGCACGGCGGCACAGGGCAGCCACCTGGGACCGCCGCAGCCGGCCGAGAGGTTCCTGGGCAGCCTGGCGAACGACGAGGCGCGCTGAGCATCTCTGGCTCACGGGGGCCAACACCGCCCGTTGAGGTCTGCGGTCAGCGTTGGACGGAGGCGGCGACGCGGTGTCGCGAAGTGGCCGGGTTCGCGGTAGACCGGCAAGGTCCGGCGGCGGACTCGACTCAGGACCGCGTCAGTGCACCGGGTGCGCTCGCCACCGGCAGGTCTCCGGGCCGGCCGAGGTGATAACCCTGGGCGGCTGTGACGCCGAGCAGCCGGAGAGTACGTAGCTCGGCCGCAGTCTCGACGCCCTCGGCGACGATGTCGCTGCCGGTTTCCCGGGCGAATCCGATGAGTGCCGACGCGAGGGACTGACGGGCCCGGTCCCGGTCGATATCCCGAGTGAGCGCCATGTCCAACTTGATGACGTCGGGACGCACACGGAGGATGTGGCGGAAGCTCGAGTAGCCGGCTCCAGCGTCGTCGACGGCGATGCGAACTCCGCTTCGCCGGAGCGCCCCGAGCGCTGCGTTGAGCTGCTCGTAGGCGTCGATGGCGGCGTGCTCGGTGATCTCCAGGACGATTCGGTGCGGGGGGACGTCGTGAAGGGCGTCGTCGAGGAGACCGGAAACCGCCGCGGCGGGCGAGACGTTGACCGCGAGGTAGACGTCCGACGGCAGATGCGGCAGGGCCCCCAGCGCCTGGCGGACGGCGGCAACTTCCAGCTCGATCCCACGTCCCAGCGCCCACGCTTCTGCGAACCAGGCATCCGGGCCGCGCCGAGGCGAATGGTAGAAGCGGGCCAGAGCTTCGAATCCGACAGGGTCGCCACTGTCGACGTCGACGATCGGCTGGTACACCGTGGACAGTCCATCGCCTGCGATGAAGGCGTCGAGCCGGGCGATGGCTTCGTGCTGGGCCCGCTGGCGTTCCAGGTCCTCGTCGATCTGGGCGGCGGTGATCTCGGCGAAGACCCGCATCATGGAAACGTCGCGGTCGTTGAGGGAATGATCGGCCGTGGCACTGAAGCAGCACAGCGTCCCGTAGACGCGCCCGTCGGCCAACCGGATGGGGACGCTCAGGTGGGCGCCCACCGGAAGCTCGGCCGTCACGGGAAGCTCGGCGGCAGCCGGGAGAGCAGCGGCGTCAGGGATCAGCTCGGGAAGGCGTCCGTCCACGACGCGCTGGCAGTAGCTCTCTTCCAGTGGACCAGCGTCACCCACCCGCACGGGGCTCGGCCCGGCGCCTGCGTCGACGTAGCGGAAGATGCGCTCGGTGCTGGTGAACTCGGAGATGAAGGCGACGTCCATGCCGAGGTGGACCCGGATGGCTCGGAGAGCGCTGTTCGAGAGATGCAGGACTGATCCGGTTGCGGGTTGGGCAGCCGCCACGAGCGACACCAACGTCGAAGCGTCACTCCGAGTGCGCGCCGCTCCCGTCACGCGTTCTTCCATCTAGGACGTTTCGGGAGATCGGCCCCCCAGCTGAAGCCAATCACTGAACTGAACTGAACTGATCATGATCGGGTTGGAATAAATTACAGCGAACCGGACGATATACCCGCGACGGTTCCGAGCCCGTCCGGCGAGGCGAACGCCCGCCCGCCCGGCCCGGGGAGCTCACGGGAGCTGCGGGCTACGGTCCGGACGCCACGGCGACGGAGATCTCGCTCCGGTAGACGACGGCATGGGCGCTCGCCGGGACGGTCAGCGTCAACGGTCCGCCGTGGGTGAACTGCCACGTGCCCGACGTTCCCGAGCCGGCGCTGACGATCTTCACCGTGGCGCCGTCGATGGAGTGCGGCCCGGCGGCCACCGCTACCGACGCGCTGGTGGGGTCCACGCTCGGTGCCGCCATGGAGAGCGACCCGACCGGCAGCGTCCGGCCGCCGCTCACGTACTGGCCAGTCCCGGAGTCGTACTCGCGGAACTGGGTGGCGGCCACCGTGACGTTCCAGCCCGCCCCTCGGTGTCGGTGACCGAGAAGTCCGACATGGTCGCCGTGGTCGGCGTCGGGGCACCGGTGAGCGTGACCGGCGCGAAGTCCGACACGGTCACCTCCGGGGTCAGGGTCTGGGCAGACGCCGGAGCCGACAGGGCCGACAGCGCCACCGCCAGGCCCAGCGCGCCGGAGCGGACCCAGCGGGCTGGCGCGGCCGCCCGGCGGGGGGCGGCCCGGAAGTCGACGGCCGGCACGCCGACAAGGATGCCCGAACCACCACGGCGTGCTGGCGCGCCGGCGTCGCCGCACCGGGCCACACCTGCTTCGCCCGGTCGGACGATTTTGGTCATATTCTCTGTTGCCGATATGACGGCCGCCGTCACCATCGGACGGCCCCGCCCGCCCGGGGCCGCTCTCTCGCGCCCGGCACCGCGCTGTGGGAGGACGCGGTGCGTTCCATGGGCGCGCGTTGGAAGCTTTTTCCTCAAGGTCCTCCACGGGGGGGACGAGACTCCTGGTGCCAGCGAAAAAGGCAAACCCGCCGCAAGGCGGGGACGCAAAGCCACGGGGCCCACCTCGGGTCAGCCGGGTTACCGAACCGAAAGGCACAAACCACCATGAACATCCGACGGAACGTCGGCCGTATCGCTGCAGGCGCCCTCGCCGGCAGCACCCTGATCGCCGGGCTCCACGCCCCCGCCGCCCTGGCCGACGACGCCAACGTCGTGGTCACCGGGGGCGCCCTGGCCATCACCACCGCCCCCCTGGCCGGCGACTTCACCGGCGTGACCCTCGACGGCACGGCCAAGACGACCACCGCCACCTTCGACGACTTCCAGGTCAGCGACGGCACCGGCTCGGGCGCCGGCTGGAACGTGACCATCGGGGCCACGTAGTTCGCCGAGCACAACGGCACCGGCTACGTGGCCAGCGGCAAGACGCTGCCCACCAGCTCGCTGTCGCTCGCCACCGCCGCGGTGGCGTCCCCCGGCACCACCTCGCCGGACCCGACCATGACCGCCGGCGCCTACACCCTCGACGCCGGGTCGGCCGTCAAGATCGCCAGCGCCGCCGTCGACACCGGCATGGGGCAGTACGACATCAGCTTCGCCGCCGGCAACGACCTGACGCTGAGCGTCCCGGCCACCGCCTTCGCCAGGACGTACCGCAGCGACCTCACCGTCACCCTGGCCAGCACTCCGTAACTCCGTAACGCGGTAACCCTCCTTGCTCGAAGGGCCCGGCTCCGGCCGGGCCCTTCGGCGCGAACGGGCCATGGTGAAACGGCCCGGTCGAACCATCCGCGTCGTCGGACACCGGCCGATCCTCCTGTCGAGATGCGGTGGCGAGAGCGACGAGCGGACGACGATGCACGGCGGACGGCCTCGAGGCTGTGCGTGCTGGTTGTGTCCGCAGTGCTCGCGACGGCCACGGCCGCCCATGCCACCCCGACGGCGGTATCGGTGGCAGGTGGGCCGCTCGCCATCGCCGGACCGGAGGTGCACGACGTGGCCGTGGTCAACCTCGAAGGCGCCGCGCAGGTGGTCGAGGCGGCCATGGATGCCTTCTGGTTGACCGACGCCCGCGGCAGCGGGCGGGGGTGGGTCGTGCACCTGCACGCCACCTCGCTGCGGGAATGGGACGGGGCGTCCTACGTGGCGGGCGGCAAGGCGCTGCCGGACGGATCGATGACCCTCCCAGGTCTCTCGGTGACGGCCGACGCGACGCACTCCACGGTCCCGAGCGTCGTCGCGGGCCCCTACCGACTCGACGGCCCACCGGTGAAGGTCGCGGCGGCAGCGGCGGGGACGAGCATGGGCCGGTTCTCGTTCACCCCCACCGGAGCGCTCCAGATCGCGGTGCCGGCCCACGCCTACGCCCGCACGTACCGCAGCGAGCTGTCGGTTACCGTCACCTCCGGCCCGTAGTCGCTCGGCCGGGGCCGACCGGGGGCGCCGCGCACACGGCGTGCGGCAGCTGCACCACTCCCCGTCCTGCACGGCGCGATCTGGCGTCTAGCGTTCTCGCCGGCATGCCGACCGCAGCCACCACCTCCATGCCGGCACGCCGGCGCGTCCGGGCCCGGGACGCCGTGCGGAAAGCGGCGTGCGCGGCGGCCTGCGCCGCCCTGGTGGCCTTGAGCGTCTCGGCAGCGTTCGCCCAGCAGGGGGGCGTGAACTTCGTGGCCGAGCCGGTGCCCGGCTCGCAGCTGAGCCCGACCGGCGGCTTCTTCCTCCTCCAGGCCGACCCGGGGTCAGAGATCACCCAGGCCATCGGCCTGCGCAACGACTCGGGTGAGACGCTGGGGCTGCAGCTGGCCGCCGTGGACGCGGTCACGGGCCACCTGGGCGGCGCCTCCTACGCCCTGGCCGGCGAGCAGCCCTCCCGTACCGGGGCGTGGATCAGCCTCGAGCGCACCGCGGTGACGCTGGCGGCCCAGGGCTCGGTCGTGGTGCCCTTCCGCGTTCAGGTGCCCGCCGGTGCCGAGAGCGGTCATCACCTGGCGGGGATCTCCATCGCCGCCCCCAAGGCCGCCGGCACCTCGGTGACGCCCGGGAACGGACGGACGGGCGCCTCGGTGGACGTGCAGACCCGGCGCGTCATCGCCGTGCAGGTCAACCTGCCGGGTCCGGCCGACCCCGAGATGGTCGTCGGCGGGGTCACCCCGGTCGCCCGCCCCGACGGCCTCCACCTCCAGATCGCGCTCGAGAACAAAGGACGCGCCCTGACCAAGGCCTCCGGCACCATCGCCGTCGGCGACGACTTCGAACGCGACTTCGACGTGGACACCTTCGTGCCCCGGACCTCGATCGCCTACCCCGTCAAGTGGGACGCCAAGGCCCGGGACGGCGAGTACCCGGCCCGTGTCGAGCTCCGCTACGGGGACCGCGTCGCCCGGTGGGAGGGCTCGTTCACCCTGGGCGAGGAGGTCCTCGAGGATCTCGCCGACCGCCGCGTCGGCCCTGCCACCTCGCCCGACGGGGGGGACGCTTCCGACCTCCCCTGGGCTGCGCTCGCCGGCGCGCTCGCCGGCGCCGTGGTCTTCGCCGTCGCGGTCGGCGCCGGCGTGGCCCGCTTCCGCCGTCCCCGCGGGCGCCATTCCCGCAGGAGCTGACGGCCTCGGCCCGATCTCCTCGGATCCTCAGCGCCCGGATGGCCACGACGTCGCCGTCGCGGGTCTTGGCCGCTCCCCGGGCTCGTCCCGACAGGGCGGCCCGGGCCGCCTCGACGGCGTCGGGGGTCCGACTTCCCCTGGCGGCGCTCCACGCGCTGGGGCGGGCGGTGGAGCGGGCCGCCGCCGTCGGTGTCCACCTCGTCGGCGCCTACGGCTGACTCGCCGACCGGGCGAGGACCGGAGGCATCCGGAGCTGTGCGGTGGCCGACTCGTGATCCGCCCGATGTCGGACACGGCGCGAGCGCCCGATGATGACGAACCGGGTCTCCGCCGAACCTGCCCCGGAGAGCGGGGCGGGCGCGCTTGGCGGCCCGAGCGCGCCGAGTGACCGCGCTCACCCCCAGCCCCGCTCCGCTTCGGTAGCGTTTGCGCCGGAGGACATGGAATTGGGGGATCCCGTCAAGATCGCCGTTGCAGGAGGCGGCTACGGGGCGAAGGTCGCCCTGCCCGCCTACCGGGAGCTCGACGAGTTCGAGCCGGTGGCCGTGTGGTCCCGTCGGCCCGAGCGTGCGCGCGACCTGGCCCGGGACAACGGCCTCCAGCTCGGGACGGCCGACTACGACCAGCTCCTGTCGTTCCCGGGGCTCGAGGCCGTCCACGTCGCCACGCCCGTGGTCACCCACCTGGCGTTCGCCGTGGCGGCGGCAAGGCGGGGCCTGCACGTGCTGTGCGAGAAGCCGCTCGCCGCCAACCTGGCCGAGGCGCAGCAGATCGTCGCCGCCGTCCGGGACGCCGGCGTGGTGGGCGCCGTCGGCTACGAGCTGCGGCTCGAGGAGACCCGCCGTCGCCTCGTCGAGTGCGCCCGCGACGTCCTCGGGCGCCCCCGGATGGTGTCGGTGTCGCTGGTGTTCTCCGACCACGCCGACCCCTACACCCGTCCACACACCTGGGTGCACGACGCCACCCTGGGGGGCGGCCGCCTCCAGGGCTACGGCGTCCACGACCTCGACCTGCTGCTGCAGCTCCTCCCGCCCGTGGAGGCGGTGGCGGCGGGCACCGAGGTCGGCGTGCCCGTGCGCACCTCGGACGGCGACGAGCTCCTGGCCGTCACCGCCGAGGACGCCTACGGCATCCTGCTGCGCTTCGAGGGAGGCGGCCTCGGCGTCGTCAGCCTGGTGGCGACCGCCCGCCACGGCCGAGGCGACGTCGTCGAGCTCCACGGCGACGAGGGCACGGTCCGCCTCGACGCCGACCGGCGGGTGTGGTGGGGGCGGGCCGGCGAGGAGCTCCGCTGCGAGGGCCCGCTCGACGACAGCCCGGTGCCGGCGTTCAAGCAGCTGGCCCGCAGCTTCTGGGCCGCCATTCGCAACGGCGCCCCACCCGATCCGTCGCTGGAGGAGGGCCTGCGGGTCCAGTCGGTCTTCGACGCGGTCCGGACGGCGGCGGTCGAGCGCCGCTGGGTCCGCCCCGCGCCCGTGGCCGGCGTCGGCTGACACCGCCGTGGACGCAGCTGGGGCGATGCGGTACGTCCTCGCCAACTGGAAGATGTACCCGACGATCGACCAGGCGCGGGCGGTGCTCGCCGCCGTCCAGGCCGGTCTGGCCGAGCGGCTCCATCCGGGGTCCCCGCTCCCCCGGGTCATCGTGTGCCCGCCGATCGTCGCCCTGGCGCCGCTGCGAGCGCTGGTCGACGACCGGGTCATCCGGCTGGGGGCGCAGAACTGCCACTGGGAGCAGTGCGGCCCCTACACGGGCGAGGTCTCGGCCGCCATGCTCCGCGGGCTGGTGGACTACGTCATGGTCGGCCACAGCGAGCGGCGGGCGGCGGGCGAGACGGACGAGCAGATCGCCGCCAAGGTGGCGGCCGTGGCCGCGGCCGGCCTGGTCCCCATCGTGCTCGTCGGCGAGGACGACGCCGCCGAGGACCCCCGCCGGGCGACGGAGGAGCGGCTGCGGCGGGCGCTGTCGCGCATCGACCCGGCGGAGTGGCCCTTCATCGTCGTCTACGAGCCGGCGTGGGCGATCGGCGCGCCGGAACCGGCGCCGCCCGACCACGTTCGGCGGGCCGTCCACCACCTCAAAGCGGCGCTGGCCGAGCTGGGGAGGCCCGAGCCGGTGGTGCTCTACGGAGGAGCCGTCGACGAGGACGACCTCGACCAGTTCCTGGCCCTCGAGGACCTCGACGGCGTGGGCGCCACCCGGGCCACCCTCGACGCCGACAGCTTCCTGCACATCATCGAGCGGGTGGCCGGCCACCGGGACGCGCCCGGCAGGCGCGACGCCGGCGCCGCCTCGCCGTAGGGCAGGCCCGGGCCCGGTGCCTTCTCGTTGGAACGCGCGCCAGGGGCGCCGGTTGCCCGGCGCCCCTGGACGATCGCTGGACCTGGCGGCCTACTTGTGGATCACGATGCTTCCGCCGCCCAGGGCCTGCGGGTCGACGGAGTCGGAGGCGCCGTCGACGTTGTCGTAGACGACCTCACCCGACGCCGTGTCCCAGACCTTGATGCGGAACTTGTCGGAGCCGCCCCCACCGTTGAGCTGCCCATCGGTGGCGGTGAGCAGGAACGAGTACCCGGGAGCGCCGTTGACGGTGCCCGTGCCCTTGTACTGGGCCTTGGCCCCCGACACGACGAGCCACTGGTAGCTCGCGCTGTGGAAGTTGAACGAGCCGGCGTGGAACTTGAACTGCGTCTCGCCCGTCGGCGTCGTCGCCCCCTTCTTGTACTTCGACACGAAGCCGAAGTTGGCCTTGCCGGTGAGCGTCGGGTCGGCCTGGTAGGCACCGGCCGGCGAGGCGATCCAGCCCCCGCCGGTGGCGAAGCCGCCCGAGGGGTCGTAGACGACCACCAGCACCGTGTCGGTGGCCGTGCCGCCGTCTCCGTCGTCGGCCGCCATGGTGACGCTGTAGACGCCGGCCTCGGTGTAGGTGTCGGCCGCGTCGCAGCTCGTCGCCGACGGCGTGACGGGCACGGTCGCCGCGCCGGTGTCCCAGGCGACGGTGCACGCCATGGTGGCCAGGTCGTTGCTCCCGGCGTCGGCGAAGGTGGACTCCACCTCGACCGGCGTCCCGACGGCCACGACGGTGCCGTCGGCGGGGGCGGTGACGTCGATAGTGGGCGCCACGTTGTCGACGTCCACCGTGGTTGTGACGGTCACCGGCGGGTTCACCCCGTCGTCGATGGTCAGCTCGAGGACGAACTCCCCGTCGTCGGTGCAGGTGACGGTGGTGGCGAGGGCGGTGGGAGCGGCGAAGGTGCACGCCGCCCCGGCGTCGAAGGCGCCGCCCGCCGCCTGGGCCCACGAGTAGCTGAGGACGTCGCCGACATCGGCGTCGTGGGCCGTGCCGGCGACGGCGATGGCCGCCCCCTCGTCCCCGGCGTAGGGCCCGCCGGCGTCGCCGGTGGGCGCCGAGTTCGACGGTGCGGTCCACTCCCGGCTCGCCACGTTGGACGACTGGGTCGCCCCCAGGTCGTCCACGAACGACGCCTGGAGGGTGTCGGTGCCCGCCACCGTCCCCGTGTAGGTGAACGTCGCCTGGCCCGAGGCGTTGGAGGTCGCCGATCCGCTCAGCCCGGCGTGGGGCCCGCTCAGCACGGAGAAGCCCACCGCCTTGCCGGCGAGCGCGGACCCGTTGGCCGACAGGGTGGCGGTGACGGTGTGGGTGTCGCCGACGGCGCCCGACGAGGTGGAGGGCGCCAGGGCGATGTTGCCGGCGAAGAGGCCCTCGCCCCGGGCCAGGATGTACGGCGTGCCGACGCTGCCGTCGGGGGCGGTGTAGACGTTCCCCGCGTTCCTGGCGATGGCGAGCACGGTGAAGGCGTTGGCGCCACTGGTCGGCCACGACGTGAAGGCCTCGTGGACCGAGCAGCTCCAGTTCGACAGGCTGGCGTCGGTGAGCCCCAGCAGCGCCGGGTGGGTGGCCACGATGTGGGCGTCGTTGTAGCAGCCCACCCCGGTGGCGGCGAACGCTCCGAAGGGCTCCAGGACCGACACGGGGGTGTTCGGCGCGACCCCGTGGTAGTAGCACGACAGGGAGATGTACATCCCAGTCTTGTCGGCGGCGTCGACGGCGAAGGCGATGCCACGGTCGGTGACCTGCCGACCGCCCTGGCCGTCGTGGTACACCGGATCGGTCCCGTTGACGATCACGTTGCCGTCGACCTCGGGCCCCCACACGGCCCGGTTGGAGACGGCGGCGTCGATCGAGGCCAGCGAGGTCCTGCACGTCGGGTCGCCGAGCACGAGCGCCCGGTACGACCCGAAGTCGGCCGCCGTCTTGGCGGCCCACTGCGCGTCGCTGGCGATCTCGACGTCGTAGCCCAGCGCGGTCGCCGCCTGCGCCTCACGGCTGGCCGCCCCGCCGGACACCGACTCGGCCAGGATGAGCACCTTCTCCGGGTCCGCGGACACCGGCGCCGTCCAGCCCAGCGCGGTGAACGCCGCCAGGACGGCGGTCACCACCGTGGTTGATCGCTTCTTCAACTTCAACATAAGCCCTCCCGTTCGTCTGGAGGGAGGCAACTGAGCAGCGCGGCGGCATCGCCTTGTACGCGTGCGCGACCCATCGGCCGCCGTGCTCGTCCGAGTTGACCCCGCTCACCCCCGTGAACGCGCCGTGTGGCGCTACCGGCGGAACATAGCAATGCCGGGACGGCGGTCCATGGGTCATCTGTCCGTCAGGACGAGGGGACCTTCGGCCCTGCCGCGGCGCCCGGGGACCGGCCACGGCCTTGCCGCTGCGAACGCGGTGAACGTCTGTGGCCAGCGACCTAGCATCGCGGTCGGCCGACGCCAGCCGACGTCGGCCGCCGAGGAGGGTCCCATGCACGCGAGGGTCACCCGGTTCAGCGTGGAGCCGAGCCGGATCGAAGACGCCAACGAGTACTACCGGAGCACCGTCCTGCCCCAGGCCCGGGCGCTGGCGGGCTGCAAGGGAGGGGTGGCGCTCGTCGACCGCCGGGAGGGCAGGATCTTCAGCTTCACCCTGTGGGAGAGCGAGGAGGCCATGCAGGCCAGCGAAGAGGCGGGGAACCGGCTTCGCAGCCAGGCGGCCTCGGACCTCCAGTTCCCCACGCCCGTCGTCGAGCGGTACGAGGTCGGCGTCCTGGAGCTGGACTGAGCCGAGGCGGCGGCGGGCGCGTGCACGACCGGGAACGTGCCGCCATGGGCTCGGACCGGTGGGACCCACGGCCGGCCGGGGGCGACGACGCCGAGGAGGTCGCTCGACTGCTGCATCGGTTCAACGGCGAGTTCGGCTGCCCGTCGCCTGGTCCCGACGTTCTGGCGGCCAGGCTGCGGGTGCTGCTCGCTGGCGACGACACGGTGGCCGTCCTCGCCGGGAGGCCGGCGGTCGCCGTGGCCCTGGTCACGCTGCGGCCGAACGTGTGGTACGCCGGCCGGGTCGCCCTGCTCGACGAGCTGTACGTCGTCCCCCACCTGCGAGGGCGCGGCATCGGCTCGGCCATCCTCGGCTGGCTGGTCCCCACGCTGCGAGCGAGCGGCGTCGAGCTGATCGAGATCAACGTCGACGAGGGCGACGTCGACGCCCAGCGCTTCTACGAGCGCCACGGGTTCTGCTCCACGGAGCCGGGGTCCGCAGAGCGCTCCTACTACTGGTTCCAGGAGCTCACGACCTGACCGTGCGCCCGGAGTCGAGGCTTCCCCGAGATGGACCTCGTGCGCCGGGCTACCCGGCGGACCGCGTCGGAGAGGGCGTCGATGCGCCGCAGCTCCTCGTGTTCGAGCCGGAAGCCGAACACGTCCAAGTTGGCGGCGATCCGCTCCGGCGTGGCCGACTTCGGGATCACGACGACGCCGTGGTCGACGTGCCAGCGCACGACGACCTGGGCGGGCGAGACGCCGTGCCGGGCGGCCACGTCGGCCAGCACGGGGTGGTCCAGGTCGGTGCTCTTGAAGGGGCTGTAGCCCTCCAGGACGACACCTCGCCGGCGGTGGTCCTCGAGCTGGGCCGGGTCGTGCAGCGTCGGGCCCCAGCGGACCTGGTTCACCGCCGGGGCCTCGCCGGTGGCGGCGACGAGCTCGTCGAGCTGGGCGACGCGGTAGTTGCTCACCCCCACGGCTCGGGTCAACCCCTCGTCGCGCAGGGCCAGGAGCTGCTTCCAGACCTGGGGCGCCGCCCCGCCGCCGGGCGGCCAGTGGACGAGCCACAGGTCGACGTAGTCCAGCCCCAGGGCCCGCAGGCTGGCCTCCAGGGTCCCGCGCTCGCGCCCGGCATCGCCCGGAGGCAGCTTGGTGGTGACGAATACGTCCTCCCGGGAAAGGCCGCTGTCGCGCGCGGCCCGGCCGACGTCGCGCTCGTTCCGGTAGACGGTCGCCGTGTCGAGGTGGCGATAGCCGACGTCGAGGGCGTGGCGGACGGCCCGGTAGCTCGGCGACCCGGTCATCTCCCACGTCCCCAGGCCGACCAGCGGCAGCCTCCCGCCGCCGGCGAGGGTGACGGTCGGCTGTTCTCGGGGGGTGGCCATGGTCGCTCTCCGGCTCGCCTCCGGTCGTGGTCGACCAACCCCTACCCGGGGGCTGCGGCGGGAAACGAGGGACGGGCGACGCCGGGGCGAGGCACGAGCGGCGTGTCGGCGGCCGGGCGGGGGGGGCCGGGCCCGGCCGTGACGCACTGCGGTGGCCTCATGGGGTACGTTCGGTTCGTCGCCCTCTCCGGTTGCGCCTGGAGCGGGGAGAGCGGCGCTGGTCCGCTGCGGATCAGGGGGGACGTCGTGAGCGAGCTGCCATGGGCCCGGTCGCCGGGTGCGACGAGGACGTCCGGTGGCGTCGCGATCGATCCCGCCGCGAGAGAGGGGAGGCTCCATGGCGAAGGACGAAGCAGCTGATGGCGACAAGGGCCGGCACAAGGGCGAGCGCCCGCCCGACGAGCGACCGGTCACCCGCCGCCAGGCCGCGTACCTGGCCTCCGAGACGGGGGTGGGCATCGACGACCTCGCCGGCCAGCCGATCGGCAAGCTCGAAGGGCTCCTCAGGTGGAGGATCGACCCCCACCTGCTGTTCTTCAGGAAGGTGTGCGGGCGCGTCGTCCGCACCGACCCGGTGACGGGGATCGTCCACGGCGTCCCCAACGCCACCGTCCACGTCGAGGACACCGACTGCTCGTTCCTCGGCTTCTTCCCCTGGGAGGGGCCGTGGATCTGGTGGTGGTGGTTCTGGCCGATCTTCTGCAACCGCGAGGAGATCGCGACGACGATGACCGACGAGTGCGGGAAGTTCTGCGTCTGGATCC
>JBOGHR010000472.1:0-3395 GCA_050744905.1 Acidimicrobiales bacterium | reverse complement strand
CCGGTGACCCATCTACTCGGGGTCGGGGTGGGGGTCGGTCGCCTGAGTACGCTCGGCCGATGCGCCGGACCAAGATCGTGGCCACCGTGGGGCCGGCGTCGGAGGACCCGGCCACGCTGGCGGCCATGGTGGCGGCCGGCATGGACATGGCCCGGCTCTCCCTGGCCCACGGCCACCTGGACGAGACGCTGGAGCGGCTGCGCACGGTGCGGGCGGTGGCTGCCGCCCAGGACAAGCACGTCGGCGTGCTCGCCGACCTGCCGGGCCCCAAGGTGCGGGCCACCGAGTTCCCCGAGGGCGGCGTCCTGCTGGCCGAGGGCAGCGCCGTGGACCTGGTGCCGGCCGGCGACGGGCGCACCAGCGGCGCCGGCGTCGTGGCCGTGGACCGCGAGACGCTCCTCGACGAGCTGCGGGCGGGCGACCGCGTCGTCCTGGGCGACGGCGCCATCTCCCTGGTGGTGGAGGACGTGGGCAAGGCCCGGGCGCGGGCCCTGGTCCTCACCGGCGGCTGGGCCCAGGGTCGCCCCGGGGTGGCCCTGCCCGCCGGCCGGTTCTCGGCCCGGTCGCCCACGGCCCACGACCTCGAGCTCCTCGGCGCGCTGACCGAGGCCGACGTGGACGCCGTCGCCATCTCCTTCGTCCGCTCCGCCGCCGACATCGACCGGGCCCGCCTGGCGCTGGGCGGGACGGACACGATGCTGGTCGCCAAGATCGAGACCCAGGAGGCGGTCGACGACCTCGACGCCATCCTCGCCACCGCCGACGCCGTGATGGTGGCCCGCGGCGACCTGGGCATCCGGTGCGCCCTCGAGGACGTGCCCATCTACCAGAAGCGCATCATCCGCTCCGGGGTGGCGTACGGGCGGCCGGTGATCACCGCCACCCAGATGCTCGAGACCATGGGCCGGGCGCCGACCCCCACCCGGGCCGAGGTGAGCGACGTGGCCAACGCCGTGTTCGACGGCACCAGCGCCCTCATGCTCTCGGGCGAGACGGCCATCGGCCACGACCCGGCCAACGCCGTGCGCACCATGGCCCGCATCGCCCTGCGGGCCGAGCGCGAGTTCGACTACGCCGGCTGGGGGGCCAAGCTCGGCCGCCAGCAGGCGGCGGCCGCCCAGAACGCCCCGGTGGGGCTGCGCATCACCGCCGCCATCTCGGCCGCCGGCTGGCGGGCGGCGGGCGACGCCGAGGTGTCGGCCATCATCGCCTGCACCAACACCGGCGCCACCGCCCGCGCCATCTCCCGGTTCCGGCCCACCGTGCCGGTGCTGGGCATCACCCCGTCGGTGCGCACCGCCCGCCAGCTGTCCGTCGGCTGGGGGATCACCCCGATCCTGGCCGACGTGCACGGGACCACCGACGACATCGTGTGGTTCGCGGTCATGGCCGCCGTGGAGCGGGGGGTCGTCAAGCGGGGCGACCTCGTCGCCATCCTCGTGGGCTCCCCCACCCGCCCCGGCCTGGTGACCGACACCCTCCGCCTCGAGCGCATCGAGTGACGGAGCGGCGCCGGCGGCGCCCCTCAGCCCATGTAGACCAGCTCCGAGCGGCCCTCGGCCACCTCGGTGAGGACCTCGCTCAGGTTGCGGGTGATCCCGCCGATGCCGGAGACCTGGTCGGAGGACACCCCACGGGTGCCCACGCAGCCCGGTCAGAGCGAGACCATGAACGGGGCGTCGACCCCCTTCTTGATCTTCTCCCTCAGCTCGTCTCCCAGCGGGGTGCCGGCGATGGCGTCGGCGGTGGCGACCAGCACGGCGTCGCCGGCCAGGCGCACCTCCGCCTCCAGGCCGGCGTCGGCCGCCACCGATGCGAAGTGGTACGCGGTGCGGGCCGGCCGGGGGTCCTCCCGGGGGTCGGCGGAGGCGAAGAAGATCAGCTTCTTGCGTTCCATGGGCTTCCTCCTGTTCAGGTCGGGACCTGGTCGAGCTCGCCCTCGCTGGCGGCGAGGAGCAAGCGGGTGTAGTCGTGGGCGGGACGGTGCACGACGTCGTCGCTGGGCCCGGTCTCGACCACCCGCCCCGACCGCATCACCACCAGCCGGTCCGACACCCAGCGGGCCACCGCCAGGTCGTGGGTGATGTAGACGAACGCCGTGCCGTGACGCTGGCGCATGGCCAGGATCAGCTCCAGGATCCCGGCGCACACCGAGGCGTCGAGCATCGACGTCGGCTCGTCGGCGATCACCAGGCGGGGCCGGGCGACGGTGGCCCGGGCCAGGGCGACCCGCTGGCGCTGCCCGCCCGACAGCTGGTGGGGGAAGCGCCGGGCCATGGACGCCGCCGGACGCAGGGCCACCTCCTCCAGCGCCTGGACGGCGGCGGCCGAGCGCGCCGACCGGTCGTCGCCCCGCACGGCCAGCGGCTCGGCCACGATCTCGCCCACCCGCATGCCGGGGTGCAGCGACTGGTACGGATCCTGGAACACCAGGTGCATGCGCTGGCGGGCGGCTCGCAGCTGGCGGCGCGACAACGAGGCCAGGTCCCGGCCGTCGAAGCGCACGGCGCCCGAGTCGGGGCGCTCGAGGCCCAGGATCAGGCGGGCCAGCGTCGTCTTGCCGGCGCCGCTCTCCCCCACCACGGCGACGATCTCGCCCTCGCCCACCGACAGGGAGACGCCGTCCACGGCCACGACCTCTCTCTGCTCCCGCAGCCCCCGGCGGGACCGGTAGCGGCGGGTGACGGCGTCGAGCTGGAGGACGGCCGTCACCGCCGGGCCGCCTCGCACACCAGGCACGCCACCTCGTGGCCGTCGGCGCCCGACCCGGCCAGAGAGGGGTCGGTGGTGGCGCAGGCGTCGACCGCCGCCCCGCAGCGGGGGCGGAAGCGGCACCCCTCGGGGAGGGCGGAGGGGTCGGGCACGTCGCCGGGGACGGCGGCCAGCGGCCGCCGCTCACCCCGCAGGGAGGGAAAGGCGCCGAACAGCGCCTTGGTGTAGGGGTGCTGCGGCGACGCCGACACCGCCGCCGAGGGGCCCTTCTCCACGATGCGACCGGCGTACATCACGGCCAGGTCGTCGGCCACGCGCGACACGGTGGGCAGGTCGTGGGACACCAGCAGGATCCCGAGCCGCAGCTCGTGGCGCAGCTCGGTGAGCAGCTTGAGCACCTGGGCCCGGGTGACCACGTCGAGGCCGCTGGCGGGCTCGTCGGCCACCAGCAGGTCGGGGTCGTTCACCAGGGCCATGGCGATGACCGCCCGCTGGCGCATGCCGCCCGACAACTCGTGGGGGAACGCCTCGTGGCGCGACGGGTCGAGGCCCACCCGCTCCAGCAGCTCCCGGGAGCGGGCGGCGGCGGCCCCGTCGGCGCGGGTCAGCCGGGCCGCCTCCACCACCTGGCGGAGCACCGGGTAGGCCGGGTTGAGGGCGTTCATGGCCGCCTGGGGCACCAG
>JBOGHR010000471.1:0-1617 GCA_050744905.1 Acidimicrobiales bacterium | reverse complement strand
CCCTCGACGGGCGGCGACTGGCGCCCACGGTGCCGACGCGGCCGTCGGCGCGTCCTGAGGCTGAGGGCACGGCGGACGGGGGCACGGTGGACCACGTCGTGCTGCCGCTCGACGACGACCACGTCCGGGCCGTCCGCGGGCTCGTCGGCGGCGTCATCGCCGCCACCGGGCTCGACGGGCGAGCGGTGCGACCCGAGCCCCACGTCACGCTCCTCGCCTACACGGGCGGGGACGAGGCGGCGGTCCGGGGCGCCGTCGAGGCGCTGGCCTCGGCGGTGGCCCCGTTCGACGTCCACGCCCACGGCTACGGGTTCTTCTCCGGGAAGGAGGCATCGGAGCTGGCGCTGCACGTCCCCGTCGTGCGCACCGCACTCCTCGATGCCCTCCACCGCCGCCTGTGCGCCGCCCTCACCGGTGCGGGTGCCGAGGTGGCGGCGTGGTGCGCGCCCGAGCTGTGGACACCCCACGTCACCCTGGTCGATCGTGGCCTGCACCCCGACACCCTGGCCGACGCCGTGGCGTGGCTGGCGCTGCGCCACCACCCGAGCTGGCAGATCCCCGTCGACCGGCTGGCGTTGACCGGCGGGTGGTCCGACCGGGACCGCGCCGGCCATGTGGTCCACCTGCAGGGAACGACGTCACCGTGAACCACCCCGCCCGTGGCCGGCCCTCACGGCCTCCGGCGGCGCGTCCGCCGGGGGCGAGCGGCAGCGGCCGTGCGTTCAGGCGCCGCGGGAGAGGTCGATGCGAGCCAGCCACAGGCCGGGGGCGTCGAGCTCGGCCGGCGTCGGCAGCTCGTGGGGCGACGCCCACAGCCGGGCCAGCCCGTCCTCCCCGGCCCGCTCGAGCACGCCGGCGACGAAGCGCCGGCCCCGCTCGTAGGCGGGCTGGCGCAGCCCCATCCCGAGCAGCCGTGCGACGTAGCGGTCGCCCCACGTCGCCTCCGCCCGCCGCCGGCGCACGGCCTCCTGCAGCGCCGGCCAGCGGCCGAGCAGGCTGCTCGCCACGGACTCGACCACGTGGCCCACCCAGCCTTCGACGGCGGCGGTCAGCGCTTCGAGGCGGGCCAGCACGTCGGCCTGAGCCGGCGTCTGCACGGCGGCCACGAGCGCCTCGGGGTCGCCCAGGGCGGCCCGGAACGAGGCGGGATCGGCCGGGTCGACGCCGGCGATCTCGTCGGCCAGGGCGTCGGGCGGCACGTCGAACGACTCCACGTAGCGCCGGAGGAGCGACCCGAGCGCGTCGGTCACGTGGGCCACGCCGAGCACCGCGTGGCGGGCGACGTCCTGAACGCAGGCCCACAGCCGGACCTCGTCGGGCGGCAGGCCCCACTCGGCGGCCACCTCGTCGAGGTTCGCCAGGGGCATCGACAGCCGGGTGGTGGGCGGGCGGGGCAGCGGCGGGTCGTGCTGGCCGAGGGCGCGTCGCGAGAGCTGGCCCGCCATCCACCCGAAGACGAGCCCCTCGAGGACGCTGGGGGCCAGGCCGGCGGGGCGGTGGTCGGGCTCGGGCGGGCGCCCGCCAGCGAGGGACCGGGCCAGGGCCTCCAGCACCGGGCGCTGGGAGTCCAGCGTCCTCAGCGCCCACTCGCCGCGCCTCACGGCCACGGCCACGACC
>JBOGHR010000470.1:0-2080 GCA_050744905.1 Acidimicrobiales bacterium | reverse complement strand
CACCGTACCCCCGCCCGCCGGCCGCCGGATCAGGCGGCCCCCGCGGGCGGCCCGCCACGGGGCGATGCCGCCGCATCGGCCGGATGGCGCCCGGTCGGTCAGCCGTCGCCCTCGGCGGCGTAGCGGCGCTCGAGGTCGTAGTGGTGCTCGAGGTCGACCAGGGGGTTGAACTCGTCGAAGGCCAGCACGAGGTCGAGGTCGTCGCGCAGCGTCCCCCGCCGGTGGAGGACCTCGAAGGCGGTGTTCATCTGGCGGGCGGCGGCCAGGAGGCCGGTGAGGGGCGACACGACGAGGTCGAATCCCAGGTCGTGCAGCTCGGCCGGGGTGCGCAGCGGGGTGCGGCCGCCTTCGATCATGTTGGCCACCCGGACGCAGCCGGGCGTGGCGTCGGCGATGGCCTCCATCTCCTCGGCCGACTCGGGCGCCTCCACGAACACGGCGTCCACGCCCAGATCGGCGGCCATGCGGGCCCGCCGGCACGCCTCCTCGAGGCCCACTGCGGCCCGGGCGTCGGTGCGGGCGGTGACGAAGAGGCGGCCGCGGGCGTCGAGGGCGGCCCGCAGCTTTGCCAGCCACTCCTCGCGGGGCACGACCCTCTTGCCGGCCATGTGCCCGCACTTCTTGGGCCACACCTGGTCCTCCAGGAAGATCCCGGCCCCGCCCGCCTCCTCGTACAGATCGACGGTGCGGATGGTGTTGAGCGGGTTGCCGTAGCCGGTGTCGCCGTCGACGACGACCATGGCGCCGGGCACGGCCCGGCACACCCGCCGGGCCACCTCGGCCATCTCCGTCTGGGTGAGGTACCCGAAGTCCGGCACGCCGAGGAGGGTGGCGGCCGTGCAGTAGCCGGAGAGGAACAGCGTCTCGAACCCGGCCCGGACGGCCAGGCGGGCCGACAGGGCGTCGAAGCAGCCGGCCAGCACGACGGGCTCGCCGCCGGCCAGGCGCTGGCGCAGCCCGTCGCCGTCCATGACGGGAGACTACGGCGGCCTCCTGCGGCGCGTCGCCGGCGCCCGATGGTGGTTGGGTGCGGCGCGCGATTCGTCGGGTCCCGCCGGGACGAGGCGGGCGACCGGGTGGCCGAGCTGTCGTGCCTGCACCTCCGCCACCGGCCGCCGTTCCAGGAGCGGCCGTGGGGACACCGAGGCGGGCGGGGCCGGGTGGGCGCGGCGCTGGACTGCGCGTGAGTCGACCCGGGGACTCCAAGAAGACCGGCCTGGGGCGACGTCGTCCGCGTTTCCAGGAGCCTCATCGGCGCGCCCGTCGAGCCCGTCCATCCCCGGGCATTGCTGGTCATGGTGGATCGGCGGGGGCGCCCTTGCGGTGGATGCGGTAGTGGAGCACCAGGAACGGCAGCCCGAAGACCCAGAACCAGAAGGCGTGCCGAGCTCTCAATTCGGTCGTCCTCGACGAAGACATCGAGCTCCTCGGCGAAGCCGCGCACGGCGAGTGCGGTGAGATCGCGGCTGGTGGGGTCGACGTAGGTGAGGTAGTGGCCGGGATGGGCCAGGGCGCTCCGGGTGGTGAGGCGCAGGCCGCCCCCGTCGCGAGGACGGGGCTCGAGCGGTGAAGCTGCCCTGGGGGACAGGGAACCCCACGCTGACGTAGCCGCGCCGGTCGTGGCGGTAGGTCGTGTAGATGCCGATGTAGATGGGGGGCTGACCCGCTCGGCCAGCAGCGAGACCTGGGCGTCGCGGAACACCGCGGCCGACAAGAGGCGGTAGGCGACCACGGTGCTAGCGGCGACCACGGGCGATGCCACATCGGGATCGACGACCGCGAGCACTCGGCCCCACGCCGCTCCGAGGAGCGGTCCCAGCGCTACCTTCTGGGGCCGAAGGCCCATGACGCCGGCGAGCGCCCCGGTGCCCGCGCCCACCGCCACCGGACCAGCGGGCGCCAGGCGACCGGCTGTCCACCCCAGAGGGGCGGCCAGGGCGGCGCTGGTGAGGATGCGGTGCCACAGCGCCGGGATCTCGTTGGGCCGCTGGAGGCGACGGGCGGCCGCCTCCGACACACCGAGCACGGCGGCGCCGGCAGCGGCGGCCATTGCCCTGGCCCGGATCCGGGAACGGGCGCA
>JBOGHR010000469.1:0-1611 GCA_050744905.1 Acidimicrobiales bacterium | reverse complement strand
GGTCCGGGCCCTGGCCGGCGCGCCGCCGGGCGACGCGGCCGGCATGCTCGACGCCGTGGAGGCCGCCGTCGCCGCATCGGGAGGCCGCCAGACCGACGACATCGCCATGCTCGCCCTGGTGGTGCGGGACGCCCCGTAGGGGCGGTACGGCCAGCCCTCAGGGCCGGAGCTCGAACCAGACGCACTTGCCGGACCCGGTCGGACGGCACCCCCAGGCATCGGCGACGGCCGCGACCACGCGCAGCCCTCGGCCGCGCGGCGCCTCGGCGGCGGCGTGGACCACCTCGGCGGCGCCCGGTCGCCGGTCGTGGATCTCGACGCGCGCCGTGAGGGAGTCGACCGCCACGACCACGTCGACGGCCGTGCCGGCGTGCACCACGGCGTTGGTGATCGCCTCGCTGGTGAGGAGCACGGCGTCGTCGATCACCTCGGTGGGGAACCCCCGTTGCCACAGGACGTCGGCGACGAACCGCCGCCCGGCGGCGGCGCTGGTGGGATCGGGCGGGAGCGTGGTCCTGGGCACCACCAGATGATGTCCATCTCCGGGCCCGGCGACTCCTGCACGGGGCCGAAGGCGACGAACCGCCCTCGCCCGTCGATCAGCCGGCGGCCCCGTCGGTTCCGCGCCCGTCTGCTGCTTCGACCTCATTCGTTCGCCTCGCTCACTCCATTCGGTCGAGTTGGACCGTGCCGCTGCGAACGCGGCGAAGGTTCGCAGCCAGGGCACTACGTCCGGTACCCGGACGTAGACGTGCGCGAGAGCATGGCGGCCGCCTCCCGGTGGCGGCGGGCCTCGCTCAGGCGGCGGCCGGGATCGCCGCCGCACATCACCAGGTGCCGGGCGAGCACCTCCTCGGTGCGGGCCTGCTCGAGGCGGACCCGCGCCCGTTCGCGGTCGTCGGCTCCCTCCAGTGCGGACGCCAGGCTGGCCTCCGACTTGGTGAGCCACCGGGCCGCCTGGTCGAGCAAGCTCGACCGCCGGTCCGGGTGCTGGTCGGCCATGTCCAGGCGCTGCTCGCCCACCCGGCGGGCGCAGACGCCCCGCATGCACCGGCAGTGCCGGTCCTGGGCCCCGCCGAGGCCCAGGGCCCGGCCATAGTCGATCGACGCCTCCTTGTGCTCGCCGGCCGCGGCGTGGGCGTCGGCGCCGGCGACGAGGTCGTCGTAGGCGCTCACGGCCGGCGGCGCCGCCCGGCCGGCGAGGGCGACCGGGGCTCGCCGGTGCCGATGGTGGCGGTAGCCCCCCGCCGGGCCGCCGGCGCGCGGTCGTCGGTCACGGACGGTCACCGTACCGCCCCGGGCGCCGCCGCGCGCCCGAGCGGGCGGCGAGAGCGGGGTCGACGGCCGTCGCCATGGGCGCGCTACCCGCCGGGGGGCGGGGAGCCGAGGGCGTCCGCCGCCGCCCTCGCCTCGTCCGTGGCGCCCGGGCCGGCGGGGTGGTCCTCGCCCCGCTGGTCCTCGGTGGTGCCGGGCTGGCCGGCCGGGGCCCTGGAACGGTGCTCTCGGGGATCGCCATGCATGCTCCCGTCCTGCCCCGGTGGCCCCCGTCGAGCGGGCCGGGGCGGCCCCGGGAAGCGCCGGCCCGCGCCCCCGCCGTGGCGAGCATGGGCC
>JBOGHR010000468.1:0-4421 GCA_050744905.1 Acidimicrobiales bacterium | reverse complement strand
CACAGCGCTGCGTGGCAGACCCCGGACAACTACAACCCCGTCCGTCCCTTCAACGCCGAGGTCGAGATCGCCTTCGCTGTCCCGTAATTCACGGCGAAGCCCCTACCGGACGTGCGGAACGTAGGCTGTGAACGTCGCGTTGACGTTCGGGACGATCGGCATCACGAGCTCCCGGACGAGGGGTGCGCCGGCGAAGTAGCTCTCGTTGGCGGTGAAGCGGTACCCACCGGTGGCGCTGTAGTCGACCAACCGGTACGGCCCGGTCCCCACGGGGAGGCCCGTGTACTCGGCCGGCTTGGCCACGCCTTCGAAGAGGTGCCGCGGGAGCATCGGGACGTACGCCAGCGTGATCGGACCGAGGTCCGGGCACGGGAACGCGCACGTCAGCCGCACGGTGTCGGGTGCGACGACCTCGGACGTCTCGATGGTCGGCACATCGTTCACGTGGTGGGTCCAGCTGCCGACGGGCGGCGCGGTCTTGAAGTACTGGAAGGTGAAGGCCACGTCGTCGGCGGTAAAGGGCCGGCCGTCGTGCCATGTCACGTCCTGGCGGACGCGGGCCTCCCACGTACGCGGGTCGACCTGGCGGATCTGATCGGCCAGCCATGGCCGCCCGTCGCCCACGTACGGACTCGGCGAAAGCAGCGTGTCGTACACGAGCTCCAGCAGTCGGGGGTCGGCGTCGACGAAGACGTTGAGCGGTCCCCGGTCCTGGTCCACGGCGATGGTGAGCCGGTCCACGGCTTCCGGCGTCGTCGCCTCCGATGCCTCCGGTGACCGCGCCCCGTTCCCGTCCGAGCAGGCAGCAGCGAGGATCGACGTGGCGAGGAGCGCCGCCGAAGTCCTCGTCCAAACCAAGCCGCGGCGTTGCCGCCGCGGCGCGTGCTCTCCGACGATCTCCGCGCCGCCCATGTCTCTCCTCGCCCGCGGCCGCTCTGGCCGGATGTGCCTTAGGCTTACCTCATGCGACGAGTTAGGTCAACCTACGCCCTGTGCTCTAAGCAGTTCGAGCCGCCGTACGACCGATGACAGTGACCTTCGCGACCGGCGCCAGAGGCCGTTGGGGGAACAGGTGTTGCACGCCGCGCTCGTTGATCACCGGACGACGCTGAACGTGATCGCGAGCGTCGATGAGCCGGGGTCAAGGCCGGCCGGCAGGCCGCCCGAAGGGCTTGGCCTTGACGCCGGCGCTGGCCAGCCGCTTCGCGGACCGACAATGGACGAGGCCCCCCCTCGGGGGGCCTACATGCCGGCTTCGGTCGTTTGGTCGTTGGTCCCCCCCACGCTCACGTTCAACGTCCGCGCGCGTTCATTGAAGCTGGCGGTCAACAGGTGGCTCGAGGCGCTGGAGCAGACCCGCCCGAAGCGGGGCCGGAAGCGCACCAGGGAGACGGTGGAGCGTCGGGTGGAAGCGATCAGTCAGCGGCTCGAGGACGCAGATCCTCTCAGCCGTCTTCTCTTCATCCAGGAGGGCCAGGACCTCGAGGCGAGCTCGCCGGGATGGACGGTGATGGCGTGGACATCGCAGAGCTCGAGGACGCCTTCGTCGCAGCGGCCGCTCCCTACGGTGCCCGCCGGGGACTTACCTATGCGGCCTGGAGGGCGGCAGGCGTTGCACCGGCTGTCCTCCGCCGCGCCGGGATCAGCCGCTCCCAGTAGCCCGGCGGGTTACCGGGCGCTGCGACGGTGCCGTACTCGGGCGGGTCGGAGACCGCGAACGCGCGCGCGTCGCGATCGTCGGCGGCCCTCGAGGAAGAGCCTTGGCGGTCCGTGATGTCCTATCGTGGCCGCGGCACTGCGAGGAGGGGCTGATCGTGGCTGAAGCGAGGGAGGTGGCGGAGCGTTACTACCAAAGCTTCGCTGACGGCGACCTCGATAGGGCGACGGCCTTGTTCGCGCCCGACTGCGTGACGGTGACACCGGCGGGAAGCTTTCCCCCGCCGGAGCATGAGGCCTTCGGGAGGTCCTTCAAGAACGCCCTCCCCGACGCACGCATGGAGTTGCTTCGCGCCGTCGAGGCGGGACCGGAGGTCTACATCACAGGTCGGTTCAAGGGAACGCACAGTGGAGATCTCGTCACGCCTCAAGGGACCCTCCCTGCGTCGGGCAACCAACTCGACGTCCTGTTCGTTGACTACTTCCGCGTTGACGGCGGTACGATCGTCGAGCACGAAGTCATCTGGGACCAGCTCCAGATGATGAGCCAACTCGGCGCACCGTCTTCTTCGTAGCGGCTCTCTCGAGCAACAAGCGGCCCAGTGCACGACCGCCGAGTTCGACCCTGAATTGAATCGGGTGCGGCTCTTCTGGAGTGAGGCTCAGGCGGCCTGAGGGATGACGCCGTCGGCGTAGCGGGACTCGTGGATGCGCCGGCGTTCCCGGTCAAGGTGCCATCGCCAGTAGGCGTCGAAGTCGCCGTTGCAGCGGACGGCTCGCAGCTTGAGGACGGCCTCGGCCCCTGCGACGCTCCAGCGGGCCCCGGTGATGTCCATCCGGTCCTTGACCAGGTGGCGGCACGCTCCCTCGATCACGCCGGTGGCGACGGGCCAGCCGTTGGCCAGGGCTGTCGGGTAGTCCAGGTAGGGCGCCTTGTTGGTGAGGTAGCGGGCGCAGTCGTCGGCCTTCTTGCGCTTCTGCTTGTCGAGCCCGAGGGCCGTCGCACGGCGGCGGACCCCGGCGGCGACGTCTCGCGCCTTGCCTTCGAGCACGACCAGGGCGCGGTCGCGCACCCAGGCCTCGGCGGCCGGGTCGCCCTCGGCGAAGAAGCACCATGCCGCTGCCCAGAGGTACTCGAGCACGTGGATGAGGTCGACCACGACCGCCACGGCGACCTTGCGCTTGGAGGCCTCGGCCTCGATGCGGTCGATCTGGTGGTTGTTGCCGTCGACCAGGGCCACCCATCGCCGTTCGTGCCCTGGGTCCCGCCGCTCCGCCTCGTCGAAGACCCGGCTCACCACCTGGGCCGCGTCCTCCACCACGCTCGCCGTCACCCACTTGGCCTTCGCCCGGGGCGGTGGCGGCCGGCCCTTCTCGCCGCCCGACGCCAGCACGTCGGCGGGGCTGCGGGGCTCGGGCGTGAGGTCGTAGACGGCGCCCACGGTGGCGAGGCGCTTGCGGTTGGGCTTCTCGCCCTTGGACAGGCGCCCTTCGAGCTTGGTGGTGGCCGAAGCAGCCGCCCGCTCGGTAGCTGGGCGCAGCGACCCGGGCCGCATGACGATGCCCTTGCCGTCGGCCGACAGGACCAGCACGTCGCCGTCCTCGGCCGGCTCCCGCTCGAGCTCGGAGTAGAACGAGCCAACGTCGGCCGCAGCCCGGGCCGTGAGGTCCTCGACCTGGCGCTTGGCGACGCGGGAGCCGGTGGCGCGCTCGACGGCTCCGGCCGCCTCCTCGAACGATCCCCGCGACGACTCGACCGCAGCCAGGCGGCGAAGGCCGTGGGAGTGGCGCTCGGCGGGCAGGTTCAGCGCGCCGTCGGCGGGATGCAGGTTCTGGGCCTCCCGGCGGCGGTAGGCCAGGCGTTCGACGCTCACGGTGCCGAACACGGTGGCCAGCTGACGGGTGTGGCCGGCTTCGACACGGCCGTGGACGGCGCCGGTGGCGCTGCGTACCTCGACGCGCGGCTCCCGGGCGGCGCGCAGGTCGAGGTGGTCCTGGAGGGAGCCGGCGCAGCAGGTCCCGGCCCCGCCGCTCGAGCCCGTCCTCCAGCTCGGCGTGGGACAGCGCGGCGGCTTCGGTCCCTGCCAACCACCCGGCGACCTCCTCGAAGCACGCCCGGGAGCCGGCGAGGGGGTCCTCGCCCTTCACCGCTGGCCCCGGCCCAGGCGCGCCACCAACGCCGCCCGGCCCGCCTCGCCCGCCTCCTCGACGCGGGCACGCTCGGTCCGGTAGCGCTCGACGGCCGCCCGCACCGCCGTCACCTCCGACGCCGGCAGCATCACAAAGCGCGTGCGCCCGTCCTCGGAGTACGACAGAACCACCGACTCGTGCAGTGATCGGCCGTCGGCGCACCGGCACGTCGGCTTGCCGCAGCGGCGACGGTGCACCACCACCGATCCCCGCACCATCGCCTCGCCCGGGGGCGCCTTCCTGCCGGCCATCCCCATCATGGTGCCTCCAATCTGCCAGCGCTCCACTAGCAGATCGTGCGGCATGGGCCTTTCGCGGTGGTGGATGCGTGACGGATGGGCGCGGAAGGGTCTGAGGTTCCGCTACGTCAGGTGCTCACGAACGCTTTGGTCGTCGACCCGGGCGTCACTCCTGCGGAGCCGCACCCAATTGAATCGGGTGCGGCTCTCTGGGAGGGAAGTCGGAGAGGGGTCAAAGAGCGCCACTGAGCAGGGGTTTCCTGGTCGGAGACGATCATGAGCCCGACTGGCCGCCCGGCGAGAGTCGTGATTCGGCCGATTGTGGGGACTATCCGC
>JBOGHR010000467.1:0-5268 GCA_050744905.1 Acidimicrobiales bacterium | reverse complement strand
GTGCAGCGCTGGGCGGCGGCGTGGCGCCCGGGCGGGACCGCAGCGCTGGTCCCGGCCCGGCGGAGCCCGCAGGGGCCGTCGAAGCTGACGCCCGAGCGGGTGGCGGGGATCCGGGAGCTGCGGACGGGGGGAGCGTCCATGGACGCCATCGCGACGGCGGTGTGGCTGAGCCGGGACTCGGTCTCCCGGGCGCTGGCGCAGTTAGCGTGGGCGGGATACAGGCCGGACTCTTGGGGACGGCCCTGCTCCCATAGCCGTCCCGGACATGCAAGTTCATACCGGCATCAACGGCTACGGCCGGTTGGTTCGGTTCGCGGCCGGCCTTGACCACAGGCCAACAACCGAGGAGATCCATTGGACATGGAGGTCGTGCAACCCGAGGCGGAGACCCTCTTCATAGCAGTCGTGTTGTATGTCTCGTCGTCGAGCACCCCGAGCTACAAACCCATGTACGAAGAGTCGTTTGTCCTGTTTCGTGCTGAAACGGTGGAGCAGGCGAGAGAGAAGGCCGAAGCTCACGCCTTACGGTCCGAAGCGAGCTACGAGAACGAGTACGGGGAGCAGATTCGCTGGCTGCGGAAGCATCTGATCGACGTCGCACCAGTCCTTTACGAGGATCTGGAGGACGGAACTGAGATCTACGCGCGCCATTTCCACGACTACGCGGCGTATCGCGCCTTCGAGCCACTCCTCGGCCCCAGTCCCGGCTCACCGCACTCCCAAGCCGGCTGAACAGCGTCCCGTCGTCGATCTCGGCCTCGGCAAGCAGCTCCACCCGTACCGCTGCCGCCTCGACGGCCCACTCGAACAGGTCGCCGGACCGCAGGTCCGCCGGGTCGGTCGTCACGTCCGCCGTACCGAGCCGAGGTCGATGACCGTTGACGGCAGCGGCGCCGGCGGAACGTCGGCCTGCCGTAGAACCTCGTCGAGGCGTTCGGCCAGGGCCTCGCTGAGCGACGGGCACAGGTGTCCGTAGACGTCGATGGTGACCGTGATCGACTTGTGGCCCAGCCACTCCTGGATCACCTTGGTGTGCGCCCCGAGGCCGATCAGTCGTGACGCACAGGTGTGGCGCAGATCGTGGACCCGCAGGCCGGGCCCGAGGCCAGCCAGCTCGACGGCCGGCCGGAAGATGCGCTTGTGCAGCAGGTCCCGGCGGAGCGGGACGCCCTCCGGAGCGACGAACGCGAAGTCGTCCGGCTGGAGCGGACGGCCGACCTGACGAGTCCGCTCCGCCAGGTGTCTCCCCGAGCTGGTCGCACAGCGACCGCGACAGCTGCACGGTGCGGCGCACGCCGTTCTTGATCGGGCCACCTCCGTCCGTCCGGCCACGACGGTGAGCGCCTCGGAGACCTCGACGGAGCCCCGGACCAGGTTCATGCGGCCGACCCGAAGCCCGCAGAGCTCGCTCGGGCGCAGGCCGGTGGCGGCAGCGAACCGGACCAGCACGTCGTGCGGCGGCCGGGTTGCCTGAGCCAATGCCTCCACCTCGCCGGCGGTGAGGAAGGAGCGGTTCCTTCGGCTGGGCTCGCGGGATCCGTACGCCGTCACACGGGTTGGCTCGGATGGCACCAGACGACCTGGCCGTCTCGAGCACCTGGCGGAGCACGAGCCGGATCTTCTGGAGCGTCTTGGGGCGCCAGCCCCGCGGCCCGCAGCTCCGCGATGAAGCGGCGGACGTCGACATGAGAGATCTGGGCGATCGCCGCGTCCTGGAAGGCCGGCAGGATGTGGACCCGAAGCTGACGCTCATAGTCCCCGCGGGTGACGGCTCGGAGACGGACGATCGTGGCCAGGTGCTCCTTCGCCCACGCGCCGAACGTCGTCCGGGCCAGGCGGGGGTCGATCCAGTCCCCCCGGCTGAGGTCGGTCTCCATCTCCTTGGACCACCGGCTGGCAGCCGACTTGGTCGGGAACGTGCGAGCGTGCATCACGCCGGCGGCATCGCGATAGCGCGCCTCCCACGCCCCACTCGGCTTCTTGCGAGGACTTCGTGGGCAACCAGGCGTGGCTGGTGCAGGTCCTGATCGCCCAGGACCTGCTGGCCTGGACGGCCCGGCTATGCCTCGACGGCGACCTGGCCAGAGCCGAGCCGGCCACGCTGCGCTACCGGCTGCTCCACGTCGGCGCCCGCCTGACCCGCCGGGCCGGGCCCTGCACCTGCGCATCGACGCCGCCTGGCCGTGGCGGGACAACGGCCAGCTCACCCGGCGCGTCGGGGTTCTCCTCGACGAGCCCTACACGGCCCGCGGCAAGCCACTCGACTACACATGGTGGCGCCGCAAGGTCTGGCTGCCGTCGCTCGATGCGGCGATCTACGCGCAGGCGACGACCGAGGGAGACGCCGAAGCCGCCGAGCGGTTGGTGACCGGTTCATTGGCTGAAGCGCCCGGACCAGTGGCTGACCTCTCGTACACTGGCCAGGTGTCGACGACCGACCAGGGCGACCGCCTCGTTCTGACAGGGCCGCTCGCCCGCTGGATCACTGAGCGGGCCACAGCGGAGGGAAGAACCGAGGCCGATGTCGTCGCCGAAGCCCTGGCCGTCCGCTGGGGCGCCCAGCTCGGCGATGCCTATCGCGACGTCTGGGAGGCCAGCGAGGGCATCGACGAGGCGGCGGCCGACAAGCTGGTTGACGACGAGGTCTACCGGCCCCGCCAGGAGCGCCGCCGGGCCGGTTGAGGCGCATCGTCGTCGACCCTGGCGTGCTCGTCTCGGCCGCCCTCTCCCCCATGGGGAACCCGGCACGGATCGTCGAGGCTGTCCGGTCGGGGCGGGTCGTCCTCATCGCGTCGCCGGCCCTCTTGGCCGAGCTGGACGACGTGCTCGGCAGGCCGAAGATCGCGGCGAAAGCTCGATCCTGCCGCGCTGTCCTTCCTCCGTCGCGTACTGGCCGCCGCGCCGGCCGTCGATGACCCGGTCGCGGTGCCGGTAAGCCGCGATCCCAAGGATGACTACCTGGTCGCCCTTGCCCGCCAAGCCGGGGCCGACTGCATCGTGTCGGGTGATGCCGACCTCACCGTGCTTGACGACCTCGTGCCGCCGGTGCGGTCCCCGGCGGCGTTCCTGGCCGAGCTCGACGGTTGACCGGCGCCACCCGGCGTCGTGTCGCGACGGCAACCCAGGAGCGCCGCCGCACGCCCCTGACCAGCGGCTTCCTGGTCGGGAAGGCGGGATTCGAACCCGCGACCTCAGCGTCCCGAACGCTGCGCGCTAACCAAGCTGCGCTACTTCCCGTGGGCTTCGAGCGTACTCCCGGCGCCGGCCGGCCACCGACGAGGCCCCGCCTACACCGTCGCCGGCTTGTGGGCCTCGTCGTGGTAGGCGCCGCCGTCGAGCAGGGACCGGATGGCCTTGCGGAGCCGGATGGGGTCGAGCGGCTTGACCAACCACCCCTCGGCGCCCGCCCGGCGGGCGAGGAACACGTCGGGCCGGCGGTCCAGGAGCATGAGGACGGGAACGTGGGCGATCCGCCCGGCGCTCTCCTCCAGCCTCAGCTCCATGCACGCCGCCATCCCGCCCATGTTGCCGATCTGGAGGTCGACGATGATCAGCTCGGGGTCGTACTCCGGCACGGCCGGCAGCACCGAGAACCCGGAGGTGACCTCGTGCACCGCCACGTCGGCGAGGGCGGAGAGCACGGCGGCGACCTCGGCGCGGACCCACGCCTCGTCGCTGGCGACCACGACGTCGAGCACGGCCGAAGGGTAACCCGCGCCACGTGGGGGTAGCATCTCCTTCCACCGCCGAGGCGCGCCACAGCCCGGGCGAATCGGCGGCCCCGTCAGGAGGACCACGTTGCTCGAGATCAAGACCGAGCAGGCCGACGGTTACACCATCTGCCGTCCGGTCGGCGAGTTGGACGCGTTCACCGTCAGCCAGTTCCGCCAGTCGCTGGCCGAGCTGGCGAGCAACCCTCGCCTGCTCATCGACATGTCGGGCGTGCCGTTCGTGGACTCTGCTGGGCTCGGTGCCCTCATCGGCGGCATCCGGCGGGCCCGCGAGCTGGGCGGGGAGGTGGCGGTGGCGTGCAACCGCCCGACCCTCACCCGCCTGCTGCGCACCACCGGCTTCGACCGCATCGTCACCGTGGCGGAGACCGTCGAGGAGGCGGCTGCCGCCCTCCAACAGCCCACCGACGCCTAGTTCAGTTCAGTTCGCGAACCAGCCGCACCGTCGACGGCCCGCCGTCCCCGGCCCCCGCGCCGGCCTCCCCGTTTGCGTCTCAACCCGGCCCCGGCGACGGCGAGAACAGGTGGGCGGCGAGGCGGCGCAGCCCGTCGAGGTCGTGCACGTCGTCGTCGAGCATGGGGACCCGCACCACCGGCGCCGGCGCCACCTCGGCGGCGAGCACGGCGACGTGGGCCTCCTCCCGCTCGGCCACCTGGCGGAAGTCGGCCAGGTTGGCGTACAGGGGCGCCAGGGCCGTGCCCGCCAGCGACGACGCCCGCAGCCGCAGCGCGTTGGACCCGCCCCCGGCGCCGGCCCCGTCGAAGCGGGGGTGGAGGCGGTTGACCACCAGGGCGTCCACCGCGATGCCAGACTGGCCCAGCCGGCGGGCGAAGAAGCGGGCCTCGCCCACGGCGTCGCCCCGGGGTGAGGCGACGAGCACGAACGCGGCGGTGCCACCCGCCAGCAGCTCCTGCACCTTGCCGGCCCGCTCCCGGAAGCCCTGCTCCATGCCCTCGAACGCCCGGAAGAACGCCACCGCGTCCGACACCACCTCGGTGCCCACCACCCGGCTCACCGTCCGCAGGAACGCCTGGGTCGCCACGCCGACCGCCCTGAGGTAGGCCCGCCCGGGCGTGACCAGCAGGCGGAACACCCGGTTGTCGAGGAAGCGGGTGAGCCGGCGGGGTGCGTCGAGGAAGTCGAGGGCGTTGCGGGTGGGCGGGGTGTCGACGACGACGAGGTCGAAGCGCCCCTCGTCGTAGAGCTCGTGCAGCTTCTCCATCGCCATGTACTCCTGGGTGCCCGACAGGGCCCCGGAGATGTTGCGGTAGAGCCGGTTGCGCAGGATCCCCTCGGCCTGCTCGGGGGTGGCGGCGTAGCGGAGGACGAGGTCGTCGAAGGTCGACTTGGTGTCGAGCATGGCCGCCCACAGCTCCCCGGGCCAGTCGCCGTCGACCCGCCCGGCGGTGTTGGTGAGCTGGTCGAGGCCCAGGGCGTCGGCCAGGCGCCGGGCGGGGTCGATGGTCACCACGCACGCCCGCCGGCCGCGCACCGCGCCCTCCACGGCCAGGGCGGCGGCGGTGGTCGTCTTGCCCA
>JBOGHR010000466.1:0-1522 GCA_050744905.1 Acidimicrobiales bacterium | reverse complement strand
GCTCGGCCCCGGTGGCGCGCATCGAGGCGCCGGGCGGCCGGGTGCGGGCCGTGGCGCTGGAGGGCGGCGGGCGCATCGAGGCGTCGGCGGTGATCACGGCCATGGACCCCAAGACGGCGCTGCTCGGCCTGCTCCACCCGCCCCTCGCCGGCGACGAGGCCGCCGACCTGGCCGCCGCCCGGCGCTCGAACGTCGTGCAGGCCGTGGTCCACGTGGCGACCGACCGGCTGCCGCCCTACCCCGGGGCCCGGGCCGGGGACTGGAACGGCCTCCAGAGCTACGTCGACCGGCTGGGCGACCTGACGGCGGCGTGGGCGCGGGCCGAGGCGGGCCGCCTCGGCGATCCCCTGCCCCTCTACGCCTTCACCCCGTCGGCCATCGACGACCGCCTGTCCCCGCCCGGCTGCCACACCGTCTACCTGGCCTGCCCGGCGGCGCCCTCCACCGTCGAGGGTGGATGGCCGGTCCGGCGCCAGGAGCTGGTGGAGCGGTGCCTGGACGTGGTGGAGGCGCGGGCGCCCGGCTTCCGGGCGTCGGTCACCGGCGTGGCGACGTGGACCCCCGACGAGATGGAGCGGGTCGAGCGGTGGCCGGGCGGGCACCCCATGTACCTCGACATCGCCCTCGACCAGCTGGGCCCGTTCCGCCCCACCCGGGGCCTGGGCCGCTGGTGCACGCCGGTGGCCGGGCTGTACGTGAGCGGCGCCGGCACCAACCCGTCGGGCGGCATCGCCGGGACGCCCGGCCGCCAGGCCGCCCGCGCCCTGCTCGCCGACGCCCGCTGAGCCGGGGCTACGCCGGGACGGCCGCCCCGCGCCCGGGCCCGACCACCGTGGCCCCGCCGGTGGGCGACGCGGGTTCCGGCGGGAGAGCCGTGGGTAGGGCTGGGCCGTGCCCGACGCCCCCCCTGCCGTGCTCGTCGACGTCGACGGGACCCTGGTGGACACCAACTACCTCCATGCCGTCGCCTGGTGGCGCGCCTTCCAGGAGATCGGCGAGGAGGTGGCGATGAGCCGGGTCCACCCGCTCATCGGCATGGGCTCGGACCAGCTGGTGCACCGCCTGATCGGCCGCCAGAGCCAGGACGCCAGCGACGCCCACTCGCGCCACTACGAGCCCCTCAAGCAGGAGATCAGGGCCTTCCCCCGTGCCGCCGAGCTGCTCCGCGAGCTGGCCCGGCGGGGCGCCCGGGTGGTGCTGGCGACCTCGTCGGACGAGAAGGACCTGGCCCGGCTGCGGGAGGCGATCGGCGCCGACGACGCCGTCGAGGACGCCGTGTCGAAGGGAGACGTGGCCCACAGCAAGCCGGCGCCCGACATCTTCCGGGCGGCGCTGGAGAAGTTCGGGCTCGACCCCGCCCGCACCCTGGTGGTGGGCGACACGCCGTGGGACGTGGCGGCGGCGGCCGAGCTCGGGCTGTCCACCGTGTGCGTCCTCACCGGCGGCGCCACCCGCGAGCAGCTCGAGGAGGCGGGAGCGGTCGCCGTCTACGAGGACGTCGCCGAGCTGCTCGACCGCCTCG
>JBOGHR010000465.1:0-3063 GCA_050744905.1 Acidimicrobiales bacterium | reverse complement strand
GGTCGGCGTCGAGCCCGTCCACCGGCGGGTAGAGCCCGTTGACCACCACCGGCGCCAGGCTGACGCCCACCCGGTCCTCCAGGGCGTAGGCGGTGTCGACCACCTCGTTGACCGGGGTCTCCTCGGCCAGGGTGACGAGCAGCAGCTGGCAGCGGTCGGGGTCGCCGAGGAGCTCGACCACGTCCTCGGCCTGAGCCCGGATGGGGCCCACGGTGACGGCGTCGAGCAGCCCGCGGGCACTGTTGAGGAAGGTGACGGCGTGGCCGGCGGCGGGGGCGTCGACCACGATGAGCTCGGCCGCCCCCGTCCGCTCCAGCTGCTTGACCTTGCCCAGCACCAGGATGTCCTTGATCCCGGGGGCGGCGGTGGCGACCACGTCGATGGCCCCGGTGGACACCAGGCGCTTGGAGACACGGCCCATGCCGTGGCTCTCCAGGTACTCGATGAGGGCGTCGTCGGGGGTCAGCGTCCGGGCCCGTATCCCCCCCGTGCCGGCGCCGGCCGGCGCCAGGAGGACCTCGTCGTAGGTGAGCGGCCCCCGATGACCCAGGGCGGCGGCCGGCCCGCCCGTGCCGTCGACGTCGACGACGAGCGTCTCCACGCCGGCGTTCGCCGCCATGCGGGCCAGTGCGGCGCTGACCGTGGTTTTGCCGACGCCGCCCTTCCCGGCGACGATGAACACGCCGGTCTGTCGGCAGAACCCGGCCGGATCCATCTCGAATGCGCAGACTACCCAGCCCCCTCGTCGCCACCCTCGCCCTGGCCTTCGCCGTGCTCGGCGCCGCCCTCCTCGTCGCCGCGCCGGCCGGCGCCCAGGCCCGGGGCCGGCACGTGGACGTCATCGAGGTCATCGGCCTGGTGGACGCCGTCCAGGTCGACTTCGTCGGGGACGCCCTGGGCCGGGCGGCCGAGGGCGGGGCCGAGGCGCTGGTGATCCAGGTCGACAGCAGCGGCGGCATCGCCGACCGAGACGACCTCGACGCCCTGGTCTTCCGCCTGGCCCACGCCCCCGTGCCGGTGGCGGCCTGGGTGGGTCCGAGCGGCGGCCAGGCGCTGGGCCAGGGCTACGAGCTGGTGCGGGCGGCGGGCGTCGCCGGCATCGCCTCCAAGGGCCGCCTCGGCCCCCGGGGGCGCCCGGTGCCCGCCGAGGCGGCCCGCCAGCGGGGGATGGTGGACATCGTGGCCCCCACCCTGGGCGACTTCATCGTCGACCTCGACGGGCGGGAGGTGGCCGGCCGCACGCTGGAGACGGCCGAGGTGGTGCGGGAAGAGGGCTCCGACCCCCGCCGCCGCCCGACGGTGGACGTGCGCTTCGCCAAGCTGGGCCTGCTGCCCCGCCTGCTGCACACCGCGGCCAGCCCGTCGGTCGCCTACCTGCTCTTCGCCGCCGGGCTGGCGCTCATCGTGCTGGAGCTCTTCACCGCCGGGATCGGCGTGGCCGCCGTCACCGGGGCGGCGTGCGTGGTGCTCGCCGGCTACGGGCTGGCCGCCCTGCCCAGCCGGCCCTACGCCGTGGCCCTCGTCTCCCTGGCGTTCCCGGCCTACGCCGTCGACGTCCAGGCCGGCACGCCGCGGACGTGGACGGTGATCGGCACCGCCATGCTCACCGTGGGCAGCGTGCGGCTCTACGACGACGGCCTGGCGCCGTCGCCGCTGGTGCTGGTCACGGTGGTGGCCGGCACCGCCCTGCTCATGGTCGCCGGCCTGCCCGCCATGCTGCGGGCCCGGTTCTCCACGCCCACCATCGGTCGGGAGTCCATGGTGGGCGAGACGGGCGAGGCGGTGGCCGCCGTCGACCCCGAGGGCACCGTCGAGGTGCGGGGGGCGACGTGGCGGGCCCGGACCAACCGGGCCACCCCGATCGGGGCCGGCGACGCCGTGCGGGTGGTCGCCGTCGACGGTCTGCTGCTCGAGGTGGAACCGGCCGAGGGCGGGGCCAAGGATTACCGCCGGCACTGAAACCCCTGGTCAGCCCCGTGGCCGCCGGAAAACTGCCCCTTGTCGAGGGCCGATCGGAGCGGTAGGGTCGCCTGTCCGAAAGGGGGAGCTTCTGTGAGCGTTCAGGTGGAGGAGCTCTGGCAGGTGAGGGCTTCGTGTCGGGGACCGCAGGCCGCGATCTTCTTCCCGCCCTCCCATTTCGAGCGCAAGGAGGACAAGGAGGCGCGCGAGCGGCGGGCCAAGGCCATCTGCCAGTCGTGCCCGGTGCGCAAGCCCTGCCTGGACTACGCGCTGGGAATCAGGGAGCCCCACGGCATCTGGGGCGGCCTCAACGAGATGGAGCGCAAGCTGCTGCTGGCCCGCCCGTAGGGCCTCGCCTTCCTGCGCGGGTCGTGTGCCGGCAGGTGGCCTCGTCCTCGCCCCGGAGCGTTCAGGGCGGCGGCAGGCGGGGCCCGGCCACCCGCAGGTCGCCCCGGCGCCGGGTCACCCCGGTGGCGTCGAGGTGGGCCAGCAGGGGGAGCATGTACTTGCGGGTGGTGCCGAGGGCGTCGCGGACCTGGGCCACGGTGACGCCGTCGGGGTGCTCGGCCAGCAGGCGGGCCACCCGCCGGGCCGCCTCGTCGAGCGCCGACGGGGCGAACCACACCCCGTCCTGCTGGACCACCAGGCCGCGCCGGGCCAGCTCCCGCAGCTCGTCGCGGTCCACGCCCTCCGGCGGCGGCGGCGCGAACGGGCTGGCCTCCAGGGCGGCCACGAAGGGGTGGCCCTCCAGGGGGTCGGCGCCCCGCCCGGCGGGCAGCGCCCGGCCGGCGTCGACCTCGATGCCGTCGAGGGTGTCGAGCACGGCCCGGTCCCGCTCGTCGAGGGCGGCCACGTCCAGCCCCAGCGGCCCGGCGGCCGCCACCGCCGCCCGCACCCGCTCCTCCGCGGCGGCCAGGGCGGCGGGGTCGACCACCCAGCGCCCCACCGTCGGCGCCCGGCGCTCCCCCGTCAGCCGCTCCAGCAGGGCGGCCTCCACCCACCCCCGCTCGGCGACCACCCGGTCCACCGACCGCGACGGGCGGGCCTTGTAGGCGGGCAGCACCGGGGCCACGTCGAGCACCGCGCCGCCGCCCACCGTCTCGC
>JBOGHR010000464.1:0-5623 GCA_050744905.1 Acidimicrobiales bacterium | reverse complement strand
CCCCCACGGCGACCATCACCGAGGCGACCACGGCGCCGACGACCGGCTCCACGACCTCCACGACCGCCCCGTCGGAGGCCGACTACCGGCTGGAGCTGCGGGGCTTCGGCCCCGTGCGGGTCGGCATGACCGTCGACGAGGCGTCCGCCGCCCTGGGCCGGCGGTTGACGCCGGTGATCTCCCCGCCCGACGAGGACTGCGCCATGTACGCCCCGGCGTCGGGCTTCGACGGGATCGCCTTCCTCGTGGCCCGCGGCGTGGTGGCCCGCACCGACGTCACCGCCGGTCCCACGCGGACGCCGGAGGGCCTGGCCCTGGGCCAGACCGAGGCGGAGGCGCAGCGACGCTACGGCGACCGCCTGGCCACCGGCGACCACGACTACCTGGTCGGCGGGCGCTACCTCACCCTCATCCCCGAGGCGCCCGGCGACGAGGGCTACCGCCTCGTCGCCGAGACGGACGGCCGGACGGTGACGGCGCTGCGCGCCGGCCGCCTTCCCGAGGTCGAGTACTCCGACGGCTGCTTGTGAGGATCGGCCCCTGGGTGCGGCGACGGGCGCATGCGCGACCCCGGCGTGTCCGACGAGCAGCGGGCGCTTGGCGTCACGACACGCGAGATGGAGGTCCTCCATCCCCTCGCTCTGGGACAGGTCGACACCGCGTCCGTGACCCCTTCGCTCAGTCGGGCGAGATGTTCTGGTTCAGCCGGAAGAGGTTGGTGGGGTCGTACTTGCGCTTGAGCGCCTTGAGCCGGTCGTACGTCTCGGCCCCGTACGCCTCCCGCACGCGCGCCTCGCCTTCTTCCATCAGGAAGTTGACGTACACGCTCGTGTGGTGGGGCTCGAGGGCCTCCCAGTACCGGCGAGCCCACTGTCGCTGGTCCTCGAAGCCGTCCGGTCCTTCGCTGTTGCCGTTGATGTTGAACGTGTGGCCGGCGCTGCGCCCGCTGAAGGCGGTGGCACCGTCGGGAACGCGGGTCACGGCGCCTCCCATCTGCCAGAGGGCGACGCTCGTGAGCGGGCTCGTGATGCTGTTGCCGTACTCCAGCATCACGTCCACGACGGCATCGTTCAGCGAGTCGACGTCGCAGGAGCGCACGTAGTACCAGTTGCCGTGGCGGAACGACGGGTCGAACATCGACTGGTGCGCGAGGTACGGCTTCGGGAGGCAGAGGTCGAGGACGGGAGCGCCGAAGTCCTTGAGCGGCTGCACCACCCGGGCACCGTCGGCGACCTCGCCGCAGTAGCAGGCGACCACGGCCACGATCGGCTGCCCCACCAGCTCGCGTGGAACGACCGGCAGGTCAGGCGCGAGGCGCTGTACGAGGATCGTCATCAGCTCGTCGGGGCAACCCCCGATCCAGTCGCGGTAGAAGGAGACGACCTCGCGCGTGTCCCTGGCGAGCCAGAACACCGGCCCGGCGACGAGCTCCGGTCCGACGGGGTGCATGGTGAACTCGAACTCGGTCACGATCCCGAAGTTCCCGCCGCCACCGCGAATCCCCCAGAAGAGGTCCTCGTTCTCCGCGGCGCTCGCGGTCACGAACTCCCCCTCGGCGGTCACCACGTCGACCGACACGAGGTTGTCGATGGTGAGGCCGTGCTTGCGCATGATCCAGCCGATCCCGCCACCGAGGGTCAACCCCGCGATGCCGGTGTGGGTCACGATCCCGGCCGGCACGGCGCAGCCGAACGCCTGGGTCTCGCGGTCGAGCTCACCGAGCAGGACACCGGCTTGGGCGCGCACCCGGCGCGCCGCCGGGTCGACGCGGACGCCCTTCATGAGGCTGAGGTCGATCACCATCCCGTCATCGCAAACCGACAGCCCGGGGAAGCTGTGCCCGCCGCTCCGAACGGCCACGCGGAGGTCGTGGTCTCGGGCGAAGCGGACGGCGGTGCGGACGTCGGACACGCCGGCGCACCGGGCGATGAGACCGGGCCGGCGGTCGATCGACCCGTTCCACACCTTCCGGTGCTGGTCATACCCAGGTAGGTCGCGGGTGACGACCTCGCCCCGGAACGCCAGGCGCAGTTGCTCGATCGCACCCGCCGCGACGAGGGCCGTGTCCAGCACTCGAGCCATTCCGCTGCCCCCCGTCTCCCTGGCTCCGGCACCCCGCGGTGCCGTCGCCAGACAAGGGTACCCACCTGCTGATCTTCACGCCACGCGCCGGCTCCGGTGATTGCCCCTCGTCTTCGCCGTGGCCTCCGAGTCGGGACCAGCCGAACGTCGTGGAGGGCGGGCGGCGGGCGGGCGCGGCCGGCCCGAGGAGTGGGAGACTGGCGGGCGGCCGGTGTGCGCCGACAGGGGCAGCGATGATCGGGTTTCTGGTGTTCGGGCTGATCGTGGGGGCGGTGGCCAGGCTGCTCGTCCCCGGGCGCCAGCACCTGGGCCTGTGGACGACGCTGCTCCTCGGCGTGGTCGGCTCGGTCGTCGGCGGCGTCGTCGCCAACGCCCTGGGCACCGGCGACGTGTTCGAGCTGAACATCCTCGGCTCGGTGGTGGCGATCGCCGCCGCCGTGGTGCTGATCGTGGCCGGGGAGCGGGTGGGCGCCATCCGCCGCCGGCTGTCGAAGGAGTAGCCTCGACCACCTGGAGGCGTGCCTCCTGCTGTCCCTCGCCGAGCGGCCCGCCTACGGCTACGAGTTGCAGCGGTCGCTCCAGGACCTCGCCGTCGACGTCAGGGACCTGGGGCGCATCTACCGTGCGCTGCGCTCCATGGAGGAGCGGGGCCTGGTCGTCTCCCACTGGGACACCGGCGGGCGGGGCCCGGCCCGGCGCACCTACGACCTGACCGACGCCGGCGCCGACCAGCTCCGCTCGCAGGCGGACGCCGTCCGCCGGCGACGCCGTGCCCTCGGCCGGTTCCTGGGCCGGTACGAGCGCACGGGGGCGCGAACGGGGGCGGTGGCGTAGGGGCCGACCCCTACAGCCGCCCGAGGACGGCGCCCACGAAGGCGTCGAGGTCGTCGGGCTTGCGGGACGTGATGAGGTTCCCGTCCTCGACCACCGGGCGGTCCACCCACGTGGCGCCGGCGTTCACCAGGTCGGTGCGGATCGACGGCCACGACGTGACGGTCCGGCCCCGGACGGCGTCGGCCTCGACGAGCAGGCTTCCGGCGTGGCAGATGGCGGCCACCGGCTTGCGGCCGTCGAAGAAGCCCTGGACGAGCTTCACCACGCCGGCCGACGTGCGCAGCTTGTCGGGCGAGTAGCCGCCGGGGATGACGAGGGCGTCGAATTCGGTGGCGCTCACCTCGTCGGGCGCCGCCTCGACGCGCGCCGCCGCCTTCCCCTTCTTGCCCCGGACCTCCCGGCCCGCCTCGGTGCCGATCACCGTCACCCGGTGCCCGGCGTCGCGGATGCGGTCGTACGGGACCCGCAGCTCGGAGTCCTCGAAGTCGTCCGCCAGGACGAATGCCACGTGCGCCACGTCGCCTCCTCGTCTCTCGATGTACCCGCATGTCGTACCCGGGCCGCCGGCCGGGCGCACACGTCCCTGGTGGGCCGCCAGATCCAGGCGCTCTGGTGCAGACGTCGTGGCAGCGAGCGGTCGACGATCGCGCGACCTCCCGGGCCGAGGCTCGTGTGGACGGTCTCGCACGCGCCGCCGCCGGCTCCTGGCAGGGAGCCGGCGGCGGGCGGTGGGTGGTGAGGTGGAGGTGTGGGACTACTTGCCGCCCAGCAGGGCGGTGACGCTCCCGGTGGCCGAGCCGACCAGGCCGGCCGACGCCGGCGCCGTCGACGCGTTGGCCGAGCCGTTGGCCGACACGTTGGCGCCGGCCGACACGCTGCCGCTCGCCTGGGGCACGGCCGGGCTGAGCGTGGTCTGGCCCCCGCCGCTCACCGAGCCGGTGATGGCGGCGGGCAGCTGGGCGCGGACCTGGGTGAGGGCGTCGAGGGCGCCGGCGCCGGTGGTGGCCACCACGCCCTTGGCCGTGGTGATCTGGGTGTCGACGGCGTTGACGATGTCGGTGCCGGCCTTGACGCTGGCGTTGGCGGTGGCCGACGCCGTGGTGGCCAGGCTGCCCACCAGGCGCACGGTGCGGGCGGTGAAGTCGGAGAAGGCGTCGACGGCCGCCTTGGAGCCGGTGTCGACGGCCGCCTTCATGGAGGTGGACGCCTCCTCCAGGCGGGCGCCGGCCAGGGCGACCTGGACCTCGGCGTCGGCCTTGGCCCCGGTGCCGGTCTCCGACAGCAGGGCGATGGCCCGCTGCTGGGCCGCCTCGGCCGCCCGCAGGTCGGCCTGGGCCGAAGCGGTGATCTCGGCGCCGGCGTCGGCGGTGGCGGACGGGGAGCTCATGACGACTGCGGCGGTGCCGGTGCCGCCCAGGGCGACGGCGACGGCGGTGGCGGCGATGGAGGTGAGGCTGAACATCGGAGGGTCTCCTTGTGGTCGGGCCCGGCCCGGGGGGTCCGGCGGGCGCTTGTCGCAGTACTGATCGCTCCGGCACCCCCGCTCCGTCGCGCCGACCGTCGCTCGCCCCGGTGGAGCGGCCCCGGCCGATCGGATGTCATCCGTCCGGCGGGACGCGTCGGCGTCAACGGCCGCCGCCCCGACCCGGCCGACGAGCCCCCCTCCGCCACCCCAGGCCGGCGCCCCGCGCTCTCCCGGTCGACGTGGGCGAGGCCCGGCCGGCCTAGGCCGGGTGGAGCACCGAGCGCACCAGGCCGTCGAGGATGTCGGCCTCCGACACCAGGCAGTCGTCGAAGTCGAAGTGGCGCATGATCGACACCAGGATGGCGGCGCCACCCACGATGACGTCGGCGCGCGCCTCCTCCAGCCCGGGGTTGTGGACGCGGTCGGCCCGGCGCTCGGTGGCCAGCGTGCGGAACACGTCCTCGGCCGCCGCCCGGGTCAACACGAAGTGGTGGACGCGGCCGGGGTCGTAGACCGCCAGCCCGATCTCCACCGCGGCCATGGTGGTGACGGTGCCGGCCAGGCCGACCAGCCTCCGCGCCCCGGAGACCGCCGGAAGCTCGCGCTTCACGTCCTGGAGGTGGGCGTGCATCACGCTGATCGCCTGGGACAGCTCCAGTGGCGTCGGCGGGTCGGAGTGCAGGTAGCGCTCGGTGATGCGCACGCAGCCCACGTCGACCGACGCCACCCCCACCGGGGCGTCGGAGCCGACGACGAACTCGGTGGAGCCGCCGCCGATGTCGACGACGAGGAACGGCCCGGCGGCCGGGTCGAGTCCGGCCGTGGCGCCGGCGAAGGACAGGCGCCCCTCCTCGTCGCCGGGGAGCAGCTCGGGGCGGACCCCCACCACCGCCTCGGCGGCGTCGAGGAACTCGTCGCGGTTCTCGGCGTCCCGCACGGCCGACGTGGCCGCCACCCGCACCCGCTCCACCCCGTGGCGGTCCATCACCGCCCGGTACTCCCGGAGGACGGCGAGGGTGCGGTCGACGGCCTCGGGCGCCAGGCGGCGGGCGGAGTCGACGCCCTGCCCCAGGCGGGTGATGGCCATGAGCCGCTCGATGGGGCGGGAGCCGCCGTCGGCCACCAGCAGGCGGGTGGAGTTGGTCCCGCAGTCGATGGCGGCGGCCGGTGTCACCGGCCCAGCCGCTCGGCCACCCACCGGCCCACCGGGTCGTCGCCGCCGGCCAGGTACCAGGCGTAGTG
>JBOGHR010000463.1:0-4439 GCA_050744905.1 Acidimicrobiales bacterium | reverse complement strand
CGGGAGCCGCGCCGCTTCCACCGGGACCGCCGCTTCCCGAGAGCCGGCCGACCATGCGCACGCTCGAGTAGGTGCCGAGCCCGGACTGGGCGGCGCGGGCCGGGCCGCGGGAGACGCCCTGGGCGAGGAGCGCACCCTCGGCGACGGGGATCAGCTTGAGCACGAGGAAGGGCGAGAAGGCGGCGAGGCCGAGGAGAACGGCGCCGACGAGAAGGGTGCCGAGCCCGGCACCGGCCGCCGCCGGAGCCGGCTCGCCGGTACCTGTGGACCCGGCGCCTCCCAGGGCAGCCACGCCGATCGCCAGGGCGATGGCAATGACGAACTTCGAGAAGATGACGGCGAGGAGGATCTCGACCGTCTTGCGCAGGAAGCCGCGAGCTGACGGCCACAGGGTGGCAGCGAAGCCGAGAGGGCTGATCGCCACAAGGAGGTAGACCAGCGAGCTGCGCACGATCAGCTCCACCCACAGCAGAAGCGCGGCGACGACCGCCACCAGGCCGAGCACGACCGCGGCGAACCCGGACGTCATGCTCGTCACCGCCGCGCCGAAGCCCGACAGGAAGTGGAGCGCCTGCTGGTCGCTGCTCGACAGCACGGCGTCGGAGAGCGCGTCGGTCAGCTCCAAGAGCCGGCCCACCACTGCGGTGGTGACCACCATCCCCGCGACCGCGACCGGGAGGTTGCCTAGTACCCGGCGCACCATCGCCGTCGGATCGGCCTGCAAGAGTCCCTGGATCAGCCCCAGGAAGACGAACCCGAGCAGCAGGACGGCGGCGATGTTGCGGACCGTGGCGTAGGGGGACCCGGCTCCGGCGAACCACGCCGCCTCGACGTCGGGGCGGGCCGAGTTGCGCAGGAAGTCGATGACGCCGTTCACGAAGAACTCCACGGCGCCGAGCACCCACCGCGCGATCCCGTCCGCCACCTTCTCGAAGGCCCAGCCCGTCACTCCACCGAAGGCGTCCTTGACGATCCCCATGCCGGGCAGGTCGGCCGAGGCCGGCTGGGCCATGGCCACGGCGATCATCTGGCCGGCCAGCACGGCCAAGCCGAGGCGCATCGGCAGGCTTGGGGATCGCTGCCCGCTGGTCATCTGGACGTCCCCGCGTCGTCGGTGAAGTCCCGAAGGGAGGCGATCAGCTGGGCGGCCGTCGCCGGCGCGGCACTGTCGTCGAGGATCGGCGCCGGCCCCGGCGTGATGCGCTCGTCGACCACCTTCCAGTCGCCGCGTTCCCACCGCAGGTCGAAGGTCGAGACCGCCCATCCGGCCTGCGGGGGCGCAATGCCCTCGCGGGCCAGGACGCCGACGTTCCAGACCGCGATCCGGGCCCGGTCAGACGTGAACGACTCGACCCGCCACGCCACCGCGGCCTGGCGGTAGACGGTCGGACCGCTCCCCGCTGCGAGGGTGGTGCGTGCGGTGCGCAGCTTCGCCAAGGTTTCGGCGATTTGGCGGTCGGCGGTGGCCGCCGCCGCCATCTGGCGGACGGCTTCCTCGGCAGAGAGCGGGTCCATGTCGAGAAGGGCTTGGCCGGTGCACACGAAGCTCACCGCTGCTGCCACCGCCCCATCCGCCGTCCTGGAGAACCCGGCAGGCACGCCATACTCGGCCCGGGTCGGCCCAGTGAGGGCGGGGGTGCCCGAGGTGCCGTCAGCGCGTGATCCATTGGCACTCGCTGTCGCCCGGGTGCCTGTCACCCTCTGGGGTGCTTGGTCCGGAACGGAGGGGCGGAGAAGGGTGGCATCCAGCGCGATCCCGGCGAGGAGGGACGCCGATGCGATCAAGAGGACGTGGCGGCCTGACCGGGGCCCGCCGCTGTCGGTCGAGCGGTAGCGCTCCACTTCAGCCCCCCGCCGCCCTGAACAGCATGGTGATGGCGGTAGGTGCCAGTCCCGCGAGCAGCGCGCCGACAGCACCGGCCACGGCGAGCTGCTTGCCGCGAAAGGCCCCGTTGTAGCTGTTCGAGTTCTGGGCGATTCCGTACACGGTGGCGCCGGCGAGGATGCTGCCGAGCGAGCCCCACAACGCGAGTTGGGAGAGCCACGAGAGGAGCCTCCTGATCAAGTCCGCGCCCGGCATGCCGTCGGTCGAGGGAGACACGTCGACGATCTGCGAAGTAGCCGTTTGGCGGGCTCGCGCCACGGAGGCCTGAGCGACGAGCCGGTCGGGCGAAGGCCGGAGTGCTTCGACGCTGGCCGAGGCGGGAGTCGCGCCAACGGAGGCGGCTGGCGCCACGGCCCCAAACACGATCACCCCCACCACGGTCCAGCGTCGAAGCAACCGCATCGGCTCTACCTCCAGACTGGGGAGACCATCTCCCCTCCGCCTGCTGATAGGTGCCTCCGCGACCGGAAACGCGACATCGGGATTTCTCTCATGTCGCGTCTCGCCGCCGCGAGGCACCTATCCCGGGTGTGGTCGTGCACGGGTCCGCTCCCTCGGAGATGCCGTGAAGGCGGTTGTGCTCGCAGTCGCAACGCTCGTCGCCTCGCCCGTGGCACTGGCGACGGTGATCACCGGCCCGACCGATGTGGCGGCCGCGCCGAGTGCAGTGGCAGAGGCGGAGATCCCGGCCGACCTTCTCCCGGTCTACATGGCGGCGGCCGACACCTGTCGGGGCCTGCCGTGGCAGGTGCTCGCGGCGGTCGGCTGGGTCGAGTCCCGCCACGCCGGTGGCCGCGCCGACCCTGCCACCGGCGCCGTCGCTCCGCCGATTATCGGTCCCGCCATCGACGGCTCCGGCGGGTTTCGCGCCATCCCTGACGCGTCACAGCCCGATGGCTGGGCCCACGCCCTCGGGCCGATGCAGTTCCTCAGCACGACCTGGACTGGCTGGGCGACTCTCGCGCCTGATCGACCGCCTGGCGCCTCGCCGGACGTCAACAACGCGTGGGATGCCATCTTCGCAGCGACCCGCTACCTGTGCGGGGGCCGCGACCAGCTCGACGACGTGAGGGCGGCACTGCGCCGCTACAACCGCTCCGACGCATACGTCGACGAGGTGATGACCAAGGCCGAGGCGTATGGCCTGGACAGCGGGTCACCGGTGACCGCACCATTGGTCACCGGATCAGCCGACGCCGTTATCGCCGCCGCCATGACGCAGCTCGGCGTGCCGTATGTCTGGGGCGCCGAGACCCCCGCCGTGGGCTTCGACTGCTCCGGGCTGGTGCAGTGGGCGTATGCCCAGGCCGGCATCACTGTGCCCCGGACGACCCAACAGCAGGTGCTCGCCGGCGTGCCGGTTCCCCTCGAAGATGTCCGCCCCGGTGACCTCGTCTTCTCCCGCAGCGTGCGGGGCGGCCGCGTCGTCGAACTCGGCCACATCGCGATCTATGTGGGCGGTGGCAAAGTGATCGTCGCCCCTCGCACTGGCACGGTCGTGCGACTCCAGCCCATTTCTCCGACGGCCGTCCAGGCGGTGCGCCGCGTGCTGGCCTGACGCACCCCGGCGCTGCGTTGCGCGACAACACCCCTTTCGCGATCCGTTGTCGCGGGCTGCGATCGGGACGGAGGAGCACTGTCCGGCCAGCGATGAACCAGCGGTCCGTGATGGCCCCTATCCGGCGGTGTGGGGCGGTCCTGGCGAGGACGCTCGTAGTCCGGGTCACGGCGGGACGTCGTGGAAGCCGCCCAATCGACCGAGCCTCGAAAGTCCCTAGTGCGGTTCGGTGATCAAGGAGGCCGTAGTCGTTCCGCGCCTGGAAGCGCGACTTGAGCGGCCATCGCCGTCAGCGCCTCCCAGTTGTTCCTCCAGGCGTCGAACCGAGGACGTGGTGAAACCGTGCCGTCCGCCCTGGTGCTGGTGAAGACGATGGTTAACTTACCCTTGTTAGCGCCTTGCCCAGTCTCGCCGCCCTTGTTTTCGGTTGCCTGCCGCACTACATCGAGCGACGGCATTAGCCAGTACGTGTCGGCCGCCTCTGAATAGAAGACGAACATGAAGTTCGGACGAGGGTCGCGGACTTCGACCGCGGCGAAGGTGCCTGGCTGCCTCGCGTTCTTCGAACGTGCCTTGATCTGGAGGTCGATGTACACCGGGTGCCCGTCGACCTCGATCCGAAGGACACAGTCGATCTGCTGGTCGTCAACGAGAGTCATGTAGACGTCGAACCCGCGCCGGAGTAGCTCAGCCACAGCGATGTACTCTTGCCGCTTCCCAAAGGACCCGCTGGACCTGAATGTCGGGTAACAGTTCAGAGGTAGGTGCGCGCGCTCCGCGCGGATCCACCACTTTCCGCGCGCGGTCCGGTAGAACACAGGCGTGGACCTCGCGGAGCGGATCGCTGAGCTGGAGGCGGAGAACGCCGCCTGTTAGCGGCCGCACTGTTTGCACATGGGTCGGCAACGCTGGATGAGCACGGTGCGGCACCGCTCGACGAGGATGTGCCCGCTGTGCAGGGCCCGGCGCGGCGACACTGGGCGCGCGGAGCGAGCC
>JBOGHR010000462.1:0-1541 GCA_050744905.1 Acidimicrobiales bacterium | reverse complement strand
CAGGGCCGCACGGTCAGGCTGCGCGCGTTGACGGCCAGTGTCGGCCTCGTCGATGCCGCCGGGTACACCGCCCTCATCGGGTGGGCCGAGGCGGGCCTCGATCGTCGTTCGGCCGTCTTCGGATTCGACGTGGAGGTCGACCGTTCCGAGATCCTCGAAGTGGCTGGCGAGCTCGTCGACGAGGACCTCCAGCGCTGTTTCCCGGACGCCGGACATGACGGATCAGTGCGGCGCCACGGCGTGTTGCGTGGGGCGCTTGACATCGGCGCCGGGCGTGTCGCGCCCGAGCCCGCCACGCTCCGGCGGAGCGCGTAGGGCACCGGTGGCCAACCCCGGCTGTCTGGTGGCCGACCCGACGGCATCGGTGGCCCGGCGGTGATCTTCCGGAGCGATGAGGCAGCGGCAGAGATCGACGCGGACGACACGGCCCCGCACCACCTTGGCGCCGTCGCGGTCGTCATCTCACCGCCTGAACCAGGGTCCTTGGGATCCACCAACCGAGTCCCTCCGCGTGGGAGAATCTGCTAGTGAGCGACTAGCAGTGTGGAGGGCTACAGTGATGACGATGGCTCGAAAAGGGGCGCCGGTGGTGCGGGGGTCGGTGGTTGTTCACCGCCGGCGGTGCGGCAAGGCGAACTGCCGCTGCGCCGAGGGAGTGGAACTGCACGAGTCCACGGTGCTGAGCTACTCCGAGGCCGGGCGCACGAAGTTCCTGATGCTGCCGCCCGAAGAGGTGGCCGCGGTGGCTGCTGCGGTGGACCGCTATCGAGCGGCCAAGTCGGCCGTGGAGGAACAGGGCAACGCCGGTCTGGCCGAGCTGGTCGGCCGTCTGTCCTCATCGAAGGCGCAGCGGCGGTGAAGGCGACGGAGGTGGCCGCAACGGAGGTGGACGCAACGACGGCGAGGGGCTCTGACTCGTCGCCGACTTCCCCGTCTGATTTCTTCGCCCCCTGCCGGGAGCGGTTGGAGATGTTGGTGAGCTTCCTCGAAGGCGCCGAAGCCGCCGCTGCGTCCCACGCCGAGTTGGAGCAGCGGGTGTCCCTCGACGGCCGGGAGGTGCTACGCCTCGCCTTCCAGGGACATCTCGACCTTCGCTCCGAGTCCGAACAGCGTGTCGAGGTCACCGACGCCTCCGGGCTGTCCCGGGGTTCGGTGGAGGCCGGCCATGCGCGGGTGCTGGCCACCGTCTTCGGCGAGGTGACGGTGTCCCGCATCGCCTATCGCCGGCGCAGCTGCCCCAACCTGCACCCCGCAGATGCGGCGCTGAACCTGCCCGCCGAGCGCTACTCCCACGGGCTTCGGGAGCTGGCGGCCACCGAGGCGGCGCGGGGCGCCTTCGACGGCGTGGTCGAGGCCATCGAGGCCGCCACCGGCCAACACCTCGGCAAACGCCAGGTGGAGGAGCTGGCCGCCCGGGCCGCCGTCGACTTCGAGGCGTTCTACGCCCAGGCGCCCCGTCCCCAGGCCGGCCCGACCGAGGTGGTCGTGCTGTCCGCCGTCGGCAAGGGCATCGTCATGCGCCCCGGTGCGCTGCGCCCGGC
>JBOGHR010000461.1:0-1631 GCA_050744905.1 Acidimicrobiales bacterium | reverse complement strand
GAGGCCGTCGAGGCCGGAGAGGCCGTCGAGGCCGGAGAGGCCGTCGAGGCCGCGGCATCGCCCGCCGAGGGATCGGAGGTCTCGTCCGTCGCGGGCGAGCCCGTGCCGGCGGAAGTGGACGACAACGACACAGAAAAAGAAAACGCGTAGTCGAGGACATTGATTTGGCAACTGTCCGGATTTACAAGGTCGCGGAACTGCTCGGCACGACCAGCCAGGAAGTGCTGGCGCTGCTGAAGCGCGATCACGGCATCGAGCTCAAGAGCGCGTCGAGCACGATCGAGGAAGTCGTCGCGCGGTCGTTCGTCGAGCGCGTCGCGCGGCAGCGGAACGTCGCGCTGCCCGGCGGGGACCTGTTCGCCGACACGCCGCATCACGCCCCGGCCAGGGGCGGCAAGAAGGCGCCCGCGCCGAAAAAGGTGGAGCCGGCGAAGCCCGCCGCACCCGTGCTCGGGCCGCCGCGCCTGGTGAAAACGGTGCGGCCCGCCGCCCCGCCGGCGGCGCCGGCCGAGCCGGCCCGGCCCCTGGAGGAGCTGCTGGAGGAGCTGGACGCCCTCGTCGGCCTGGCGCCGGTCAAGGCCGAGGTCCGACTGGTCGCCAACCTCATCCAGGTCCAGAACCTGCGCCGGGAGCGGGGCCTGCCGGTGGCCGAGGCCAGCCGCCACCTCATCTTCACCGGCAACCCGGGCACGGGGAAGACCACCGTGGCCCGCCTCCTGGCCCGGATCTACCGCACCCTGGGCGTGGTCGACAAGGGCCACCTGGTGGAGACCGACCGCTCGCAGCTGGTGGCCGGCTTCGTCGGCCAGACCGCCATCCAGGTGCGCAAGGTGGTGGAGGGCGCCCTGGGGGGCGTCCTGCTGGTCGACGAGGCCTACGCCCTGGCCCGCGGGGACCAGCGGGACTTCGGCCAGGAGGCCATCGACTCCCTGGTCAAGCTCATCGAGGACCACCGCGACGCCTTCGTGGTGATCGCCGCCGGCTACCCCGACGAGATGGCGACGTTCGTGGGCTCCAACCCCGGGCTGCGGTCGCGCTTCCCCAGGACCATCGCCTTCCCCGACTACGGCGACGAGGAGCTGGTCGCCATCTTCGTCGTCATGGCCAGCCGGTCGGCCTACCGGTGCACGCCCGAGGCCCTCGACCGGCTGGGGCGGTGGTTCGCCGCCCAGCCCCGGGACAAGGGCTTCGGCAACGCCCGGCTGGCCCGCAACCTGTTCGAGGCGTCGGTGGCCCGCCAGGCCAGCCGGGTGGTGGCCATCGAGTCGCCCACCGACGACGACCTCATGGCCCTCACCGCCGACGACGTCGGCCCGGCCCCGGGCCCCGCCTGATCGTTCCGTGCACTCCGGCGCCCACCAGGCCACGTCGGGGGGCCACGGTTCCGGGGGTGCCTCTACGCTCCTGCGGTGGCCGCCCGTCTGCTCGCCCTGCTGGCGGCCGTCGCCATGGTGGTGGTCGCCGCGGCCGTGCGCGACCGGATGGACGACGACGACGAGCGGGCGTCGACCACCCTGCGGCTGGTCTGCTCCACCGAGCTGGCGGCGGTGTGCGACGCCCTGGCCGGCGAGGCCGGGAGCGACGTGGACGCCACCGTGGAGGCGGCGGCCGGCACCGCCGCCCGCCTGGCC
>JBOGHR010000460.1:0-6302 GCA_050744905.1 Acidimicrobiales bacterium | reverse complement strand
CGGCCACCAGTCGCCGCTGCCGCTCGTCGAGCAAGGGGCCCACCTCCTCGAAGAACCCCTGCAGGCCTTCGGGCGACAGCTCCACATGAGCAGGCTACATCGCGCGACTAACCAGGCGGGGGACCCTTACGGACGCAGGGGGCCGGACGCTGACCTTCGGCTGGCTCGGATCGCACATCAAGACGGTGACCGACGCCAACGAACCGGCCCGGCCGCCGCGGGTGGTGACCTTCAGCTACGGGCCGGGCGACGTGGGCCCCGACCTCACCGAGGTGGTGGACGTCACCGGAGGACGGACGAGCTTCGCCTATGACGCCGATCACCGCATGACCCGGATGCGGCTGCCCAACCAGTACGACCCTGCGGTGCCCATCGAGTCGGACCCCGAGGTGGTGGCCAACGTCTACGACCCCACCGGACGGGTGATCGCACAGAGCGATCCGCTGGGGCGCACCACGACGTTCGACTACTCCGCCGTCCCTGGGTCCACGAAGGTCACCGAGCCGCCAACGGAGGACGCCGCCGGCAACCCGGTGAGCCACGTCAGCCTGGACACCTACGAGAACGGTCTGCTCGTCTCGCAGACGATCGGATACGGAACCTCCCAGGCCGCGACCTGGACGCGCGAGTACGAAGGGGCCACGCTCGGCTGCACCAAGGTGACTGATCCGAACGACCAGGCGTGGACGTCCACCTTCGACGCAGCGGGCAACCGAACGAGCTCCACCGATCCCCTGCTGAGGAAGACCACGTGGAGCTTCACCGCCAAGAACCTCGTCGCCACGGTGGTCGATCCGCGGGGCAACCAGCCGGGTGCTGACCCCGAGCTGTGGACGACGACGTTCTCCTACGACGACGCCGGGTGCGGATGCAACCTCCTCCGGCGTTCACGGCCGCTCCTCGACGACACCGGCTCGGCCGTGATCGCCGCCCAGGTCGTCGAGCTCCGCTACGGAGAGCGCGGCAACCACCCAACGGATCTCACGACGGTTGTCGACCCGCTGTCGAAGGAATGGAGGACCGACTACGACGAGTTCGGCTACCCCGCTGTGGTGACCGACCCGCTAGGCCACGTGACCAAGGCGACGTTCGACCGCTGGGGTCGCAAGCTGTCGGAAACGGCCCCGAGGGGGAACCTGACCAGCACCCCCGACCCCGCGTTCACCAGCGAGTTCGCCTTCGCCCAGGACAACCGGGTCCTGGCCACGTCGATGCCCAACCCGCCGGGAGCACCGATCACCACGGCTGCGACGTACGACGCCAACCGCAACCTGGGCTCGTTCACCGACGGGAACGGCAACACCACGAACTACGACTACGACGCCGCTGACCAGGCCCGGTTCGTGCGCCGAGCGGACGGGACCACGCTGGAGACGAGGTACTGGCCGGACGGCTCGCTGGAAGCGCAGGTCGACGGGTCGGGTGCTGCGACGCGCTACTTCCCCGACCCCTTCGGCCGGCCCGCCACGGTGATCGACCCGCTCGGGCGGGCGACGGTGTACCGGTACGACCCGGCGGGGAACCGGACGTCCAAGCAGGACCACGGCGGCGACTGTCGCTCCGTCCCCAAGCACGGCTGCACCACGTACGGCTACGACGTGGCGAACCAGATGACGTCGATCACCTACTCGGATGCCACCACGCCGGACGTGACCGACATCGCGTACGACGCCAACGGCGCCCGTAGGTCCATGACCGAGGTGTCCAAGGCATCGCCGGCGCAGACCTCGACCTCGACGTGGCGGTGGGACTCCCTGGATCGCCTGGTCTCGTCCACCGACACCAACGGTGCGACGGTCGGCTACAGCCACGACCTTCGGGACGCCGTGAAGACCATCGCCTATCCCGGCGGGGACAAGGTCGTCACCCGCGCCTACGACGATGCCGGGCGCTGGACGTCGGTCACGGACTGGCGCGGCAACACCAGCACCTTCGCCTACGACGAGGACCGCAACCTCACCTCGGCCGCCGCCTCGAGCGCGAGCGTCTTCGACTACTTCAGCTACGACAACGCCGGCCGGATGGACTCGGCGGCGCTCGAGAAGTGGGTCGTCTCATCGCGCGGCGGGGGCCTGGAGCCGCTGACCTCCCTCGACTACGGCCGTGACGGTGCCGGCCAGGTCACCTCGGTGGCGGCGACGGGGCTGCCCGCCGACGACCACGGGTTCGGCTACACCGCGCTGAACCAGCTCGCCACCGACTCGGCGGCCCCTGACCCCTACCGCTACGACGGCGCCGACAATCTCACCCAACGCGCTGACGGGAAGGTGCAGGTCTTCGACGCCGCCAACCAGCTGACCGCGGCGAGCGGCATCTCGGTGGTGGGAGCGGGCGGCGCCGCCGACACCACGTCGAGCTCCCTCACGGCGCCCCTCCCGGCCGACCTCGCCGCCAGTGACCAGATCCTGGTTGCTGCCACCTTGCCCGCATCGAGGGACGCCTCCACGCCGAGTGGCTATGTGCCCGTCGGATCGTGGAGCTCCGGCACCGAGTCGACCGACGCGAAGGTGCAGGTGTTCCGCCGCACAGCCACCGGCGGGGAGACCGCAGCGACGGTGTCGTTCCGGCAGAAGTACGCAAAGTCCCTCAACGTCGTCGTCTACCGCGGCGTGGACCCGACCTCGCCGATCGACGCCGCCCCGGTCGCGGCAACCGCGGCCGGCGCCACCGAGGTGACCTCCCCGTCGGTGACGACGACTGCCATGGCCGACCGCCTGGTGATGGTCATGGCTGCCGCGTCGGCGCCGACCGCCGGGGCGTGGACGCCGCCGACGTCGATGACTCGGAGAGGTGCCCAGCAGTCGGCAGGCTCGGCCATCAGCGCCGCCGTGGCGGATACCGTCGTGCCCCTCGCCGGGCCAGCCGGCGCCCAGCACGCCGCCTTCACGCCCGCGGCCAACCTGGTCGGCGTGGCACTGGCCCTGAAGCCGGCAACCTCGACCACCTTCACCTACGACTCCAGAGGGAACCGCACCACGGGCCCCGGCGGCACGTCCCTGACCTATGACCAGGCCAACCGCTTGGTCGGCGCCGGGACCACGACCTACGGCTACGACGGTGGCGGGCTTCGGATGCGCAAGACCACCGACACCGGGGGTGGCACGGCCAGTACCGTGAACTTCGTGTGGGACCAGTCCGGGGCGCTGCCCCTGCTGCTGGCAGATGGGGACACGACCTACATCTACGGGCCGGGCGGCCTCCCGGTCGCGGGCATCAGCGCCACCGGTGAGGCGACCTTCTACCACCATGACCAGCTCGGAAGTACCCGTGCACTGACCGACAGCTCCGGAGCAGTCCTCGCCACCTTCACCTACGACGCCTACGGGCAACTCCAAGGCAGGACGGGTTCTGCGACGACGCCGTTCGGCTTCGCCGGCGAGTACTCCGACGCCGAAACGGGTTTCGTCTACCTGCGAGCCCGCTACTACGACCCGGCGACCGGGCAGTTCCTGAGTCGCGACCCCCTCATCGACGTAACCCAAGACCCCTACGGCTACACGGGCAACAATCCGATTAACCGGACGGACCCGACCGGTGAGAACTGGCTGTCCGATCGAGCGAGCGAGGCGGTGAGTGCTGCCGGGAACGCACTCGACAGTGTCGCTCCCGTGGTTCGGAACGTTGCGAGCGGTACGAACTTCGTGTTCTCGACGTGCGCTGCATTCGTCAAGAACGCGGTGTGTTCGGGTGGAGCAGCGATCTCAGCTGGTGTCCAGGCTGCCGCCGGTACCTACATGTACGCACGCGGCGACCTGTCTCGTCGGGAGCTCGCCCTCGACTACCTGAACGTGGCGACGAGCACGCTCGGATACAAGCTCGACAAGGGTGCTGCCTCGCTCTCGGCAGCAGCGTCGTCTATCCGAGCTGACCGGGCGTCGCGGATCGCTTGGTCGAGCAACATCTCGGGAGGCTTCGGGCGACTCAGGACCGCGACAACACTCCCGATGGCGTGGCGCGCAAGCGGCCTGCAGTTCAGCTCGAATCTGTTCCACGCAGGCAGCGTCCTGATGAACGGCATTGGTCTCGGCGCCTCGTCCGGCTCCTACCTGGCCGGGTGCTGACGTGCCGTCGATCGAGAACCGTCCGCGGTACCTCGAGTACCTGAAGCGGCAGTTCCGGTTCAGCTCGGTGTGGGTGCCGGCTGTCCTCGTCGCCGGCTACATCCAGTGGCGAGCCGGCGGGTTCATCAGAATCCTTCTGCTCCTGGTTCTTGGCGTCCCCGCGGCGATCCTCTTCGCCACATGGTGGGAGTGGCGAAAGACCGGGCAGAGCGACGAGTAGACGCTCCGCCCGGTTCTGTCAGGACTCCGCGCCGGTGATGGCGCGGAGGCGGGTTTTGGTGAGGAGGGCGTCGATGACGCCGGTGAGGATTTCGCGTTCGGGGGTGTCGATGCCGGTGAGCCGGTCGCCGAGGGCGTCGTCGGCGGCGGTGTGCAGGGGCCGGCGGGGGGTGTCTTCGAAGACGAGGTGGTCGAGGGAGATGTCGAGGGCTTGGGCGATGCGGCCGGAGGTTGCAGGTTTGAGCGATCCTCGGCGCCCAGCTCGCCGATGTCGGCCAGGCGGTCGCCCAGGCCGTGGTCGGGAGCGTGCAGAGCCCGGCGGGGGACATCCTCGAACACCAGGTGGTCGACCGAGACGTTGAGCGCCTCGGCGATGCGTACCACGACAGCCGGGGCCTTGGCCGGCGTCGACCACCGCCTGCAACCCATCTACGACCATCGCTCCTCCCACGCGGAGCCGCTGCTGTGGGCGGCCGACGCCATCTGCTGGGCGGCCGGCGCGGGCGGCGACTGGCAGCGGCATCGCCGGCGTGGTGGCCGTGCGCGACATCCGGCCCTGACGCGCAACACCCGGCTACCCACCGTCCGGAGGGCTCACCGGGTGCACTTCCCGCCGCTACTGCGGCAAGCACCTCCAGTGTCGCCCTCGACGGGGCGGTTGGCAACCCACCTTCTCCTTTCGCCGCCCGAAGGCGGGCTGCGAGACTGGAGCCGGTGCCGCCCACCGCCACGACCGCCCGCCGAAGCACCGCCCGTTGCCCGAAACACGCGTTCGCGCTCCGGCCCGCTTGGCGGCCCCGCTCGTCGGGCCCTCAACGCCGAGAAACCCGCACCGGCGTTGGGCCTTTCGGCCATGGTTGTGACCGCAAGGCGGTGGGACCGGTTGTCGACGCCGAGACGGGTTCGTCTACCTGCGGGCGAGGCACTACGACCCGGCCACGGCGCAGTTCCTGACGAGGGACCCGATCGAGGCGTTGACAATGGAAGCCTACGGGTACGTGGGTGGGAACCCACTGAACGCCACGGATCCCACTGGGTACAACAAGTGCGAGGTGGGGGTCAATCCCCTGCGTTGGGGGGGCAATGCCGTGGACTGCGTCAGCAAGCTTGACCCCTCGGTCGCCGCGAAGGCCGTCGCCGTGGGCGCTGCTGGCGTGGCGCTAGCAGCGTCCGCACCGGTAACGGTGACGGTCGCGGCGGGGATCGGGGTCGCCGCGTCCATCACAGCTACGACAATTGACTGCCGGCGAGGAGACGGGTGCGTCCAGAGTGTTGCCGGTACAGCGCCCAGCGTAGTCTCTGCTGGCGCCGGTGTCCTCGCCGTGCGAGGAGCGCTCGCTGGACTAAGCGCTTCTCTTGCATTCGGAGCCAACCTCACCAACAGCTCCGCGAGCCTATTTCTCTCTCTATTTTCCATTGCCCCAGCGAGCGCTGACAAGCTGTCGCCTCCGTATCCGACAGAATGTCTGTAGCTGCAACCTAGAGAGTCCTCGTTACACGTTCATTTGAGGAACTTCTATGAGACCGGATGGCACCGCCGATTGGAAAGAGGCATGGCGAGCCATGGACCGTCGGAGCCGCGAGCGCATCACTCTGGCTATACAGCGAGGAGAGTACCTGAAGGACCCACGCGAAGCTCGGCTAGCAGCTGGCCTCGCGGAGAGGTGGCGCCGCCAAAATCGTTTCTTTCCCCTTCTCATACCTGCCACGATGGTCGTCTACATTCTGATGGCATTGAGCCTTGCGCTCAGCATCACCCTTGTTGTTGGGAGTTCTTTGCTCCTCGGAGCAGTGCTTTCAGTTGTCGCCCTACCTATATGGCGGATGAAGAATCGGCGCTTGGAGCGGGCCGAAAGTGCCAACCGAAGCCGAGGGTGGAGTTCGTAGATTTCTTCCCCTCAACGCGGAAACGCGTGGTGGGACCCGCAGACTGGTCGGTGATGAGGATGCCACGTCGGTGGCGGAGCTGTCGACGACCGTGCCGGCCGTTCTCGGGGTGGGGCATCGTGGGTGCCACTGGCG
>JBOGHR010000459.1:0-3591 GCA_050744905.1 Acidimicrobiales bacterium | reverse complement strand
GCGACGCGCTGGCCGGCGACGACGCCCAGCTGCTCGTGGTGTTCTGCTCCGACGCCTACGACCTGGGCGACCTGCTGGCCGGGGCGGCGGACGCGGCGCCCGGGGTGGCCCTGATCGGCTGCTCGACCGCCGGCGAGATCTCCGGCGCCGGCCCGGGCGACGCCGGCGTGGTGGTCATGGCCCTGGGCGGGCCCGGCTTCGTCGTCGCCACCGCCGCCGCCCGGGCGGACGGGGGGCGGCTGCGGGAGGCGAGCGCCGCCGTCGCCCGCTGCGTCGCCGAGGTCGGCGACCGGCCCCACCGCGTCCTGCTCCTGCTCACCGACGGGCTGGCCGGGGACCAGCAGGAGGTGGTCCGGGGCGCCTACCAGACGGTGGGCGCCGAGGTGCCCCTGGTCGGCGGCTGCGCCGGCGACGGCCTGAAGATGACCCGCACCTTCCAGCTGCACGGGAGCCGGGTGATGGGGAGCTCCGTCGTCGGCGCCGCCATCGGGTCCGACGCCCCGATCGGCATCGGCGTCCGCCACGGGTGGCGCCGGGTCGGCGATGCCATGCTGGTGACGTCGAGCACCGGCAACCGCGTCCAGCGGATCGACGACGCCCCCGCCCTCGACGTCTACCTCGACCGCCTCGGCGCGCCGGCGGAGGCGCGCACCGACCCGGCGGCGTTCACCCGCTTCGCCATCACCCACCCCCTGGGGCTGAGCCGGCGCAGCGGCGAGGAGGTTCGCTTCGTGGGCGAGGCCGACTTCGCCGACCGGTCGCTGGTGTGCATCGCCCAGGTCCCCCAGGGCGGCCAGGCGTGGATCATGGAGGGCGACGCCGACTCCGTCCTCGTCGCCACCGACCAGGCGTGCGGCGAGGCCGTGCTCGCCCTGGGCGGCCGGCCTCCGCTCGGCCTGCTGGCCTTCGACTGCATCGCCCGGCGGGGTGTGCTGGGCGACGCCGGCATCGCCCGGGAGATCTCCCGCATCTCCGACTTCGCCGGCGGCGCCCCGGTGGCGGGGTTCTACACCTACGGGGAGATCGCCCGCACGACGGGGATCAGCGGGTTCCACAACCAGACCCTCGTCGTCCTGGCGCTGGCCTAGTGCTCCGACCTCATTCGTTCGCTTCGCTCACTCCATTCGGTCGAGTTGGGTCGTGCTCCGGCGGGCGAGCGGAGCTGGCGCCGCCTCCGCCCCGTCCCTTCTCGGTGTCCGCAGCCGCAGAGGCCGCCTGCGGCGGCGAGTGCGGCCACGGACCTTGCCGCTGCGAACGGGGCGAACGTCTGTGGCCAGGGCACTAGGGGCTGGGTGATGGGGGCCCTGGGCGACTGGTCGGGCCAGCAGCTGGCCGAGTTCCTGGCCGCCGTGTCGTCGTACGCCACCGAGCCGGCGGCGGTGGCGGGCGCCGTCGAGCGGATCGCCGAGGCGGTGGAGGCCGAGGTGGCGGCCGTCGTGCGCCGGGGCCGGGTGGTCGCGTCGGTCGGCTTCCCGGCCGAGCGCGTCCCCGTCGCCGAGCTGCGCCGGGCCGCATCCGGCGGGATCGACGCCATCGACGTGCCCGGCGCCGGCCGCTGCCCCCTGCTGTCGGTCCCCTTCGACGACGACGGGGCCGCCTGCCTCCTGGTCGCCCGCTCCGGCGCCGCCCTCACGCCCGCCGAGGTCGCCCTGGTCCGGGCCATGGCCCGGGTGCTCGCCCTCAACCTGCGGATGGTGCGGATGCTGGAGGCGGAGAGGGACTCCCGGGAGCGCAGCGAGCGCCACGCCGAGGAGAACGCCCGGCTCCTGTCGTCGCTCCGGGAGCGCCAGACCCTGCTGGAGCGGCTGTTCCGCATCCAGCGGTCGATCTCCCACCGGGCCCCCATCGCCGAGGTGCTCGACGCCATCACCGAGGGCGCCGTCGAGCTGCTGGGCGACGACGTGGTCGGGCTGCGCCTCATCGACCCCGAGGACCCGTCGGTGCTGGCGATGGTCTCCTCCCGGGGCATGAACGACGAGCTCACCCGGTCGCTGGCCCGCTCGAGGGTGGACCAGGGCGTGGGCGGGCTGGCCATCACGACGCGCCGGCTGGTCGTCACCCACGACTACGCCGGCCTGGCCCAGCCGCTCCAGCCCCTGGTCAGCGACGGCCTGCGGTCCGCCATGGCCGCCCCCGTGTACCAGGACGGCGAGCCCATCGGCGCCCTGGTGGTGGCGTCGCGCGACCCCGGGCGGCGCTACGGACCGGTGGAGCAGGAGATGCTGCTGGCCTTCGCCGAGCACGCCTCGCTGGCCCTCAACGACGCCAGCGCCGTCGAGGCCATGCGCAAGGCCTTCGCCGACGCCGTCCACCAGGCCCACCACGACGTCCTGACCGGGCTTCCCAACCGCGCCCTGGTGCTCGACCGCCTCGACCACGCCCTCGCCCGCCAGCTCCGGGGCGGGCGCGGGGCGGGCGTGCTGTTCGTGGACCTGGACCGGTTCAAGGTCGTCAACGACACCCTCGGCCACTCCGTCGGCGACGAGGTCCTGGTCCGCATCGGCGAGCGGCTCCAGGGCTCGGTCCGCCCCGGCGACACCGTGGGGCGCCTGGCGGGCGACGAGTTCGTCGTGGTGTGCGAGGACGTGGAGATCGACAAGGTGCTCGAGATCGCCCGGCGCGTCGCCCGGGCCGTCGGGTCGCCGCTCCCCCTGTACGGGCGCGACACGGTCCTCACCGCCAGCATCGGCGTCGCCCACGTCCAGGGAGGGGGCCGGGCCGAGGACGTGCTGCGCGACGCCGACGTCGCCATGTACCGGGCCAAGGAGCGGGGCCGGGCCCGCATCGAGGTCTTCGACGCCGCCATCCGGGCCCGCCTGCTCGAGCGCCTCGAGACCGAGCACACCCTGCGGCGGGCGCTGCGGCGCGACGAGCTGCGCCTCCACTACCAGCCCATCGTGCGGGCCGCCGACGGCCACCTCCTGGCCGTCGAGGCGCTCGTGCGCTGGCAGCATCCCGAGCGGGGGCTGCTCCAGCCCGACGGGTTCGTGCCGGTGGCCGAGGACACCGATCTCATCATCCCCCTCGGCCGATGGGTGCTGACCGAGGCGTGCGCCCAGCTCGGCCGCTGGCAGGCGGCCAACCCCGGGCTGGCCCGGCTCAAGGTGGGCGTCAACCTGTCGGCCCGCCAGTTCACCGATCCCGACATCGTGCCCATCGTGGCCGAGGCGCTGGCCCGGGCCGCCATCTCGCCCCGGTCGCTGTCCCTGGAGATCACCGAGAGCGTGCTGATGGAGGACGTGGGGTCCACGGCCGAGACGCTGCGGGCGCTGAAGGACCTCGGCGTGGGCCTGTCGATCGACGACTTCGGGACCGGGTACTCGTCGCTCAGCTACCTCAAGCGCTTCCCCGTCGACGCCCTGAAGATCGACCGCTCGTTCGTGGACGGCCTCGGCGTCGACCCCGAGGACCACGCCATCGTGGACGCCGTGGTCAGCCTGGCCCACGCCCTCGGGCTCGAGGTGGTGGGCGAGGGCGTCGAGACGATGGGCCAGGTCCACGAGCTGCGCCGCCTCGGCTGCGACGCCGCCCAGGGCTACCTGATCGGCCGGCCCGAGCCCGCCGGCGGCCACGGCCCCGACGTCCCCGGCG
>JBOGHR010000458.1:0-3068 GCA_050744905.1 Acidimicrobiales bacterium | reverse complement strand
CGCCCCTCGACATGGCCGCCGCCTACGGGGTGTTCGCCAACAGTGGGATCCGGCTGCCCGCCACGCCGGTCGTCAGGGTGACGACCGCCGACGGTCAGGTCCTCGAGGACAACACCGATCGCAAGGGGCGCCGGGTCCTGCCGGCGTCGGTGGCCCGCAACGTGACCGCGGCCCTCGACGAGGTGGTGGACTCCGGGACCGGGAGGGCGGCCGACATCGGCCGTCCGGACGTGGCGGGCAAGACCGGGACGACCGACAACCACAGCGACGCCTGGTTCGTCGGCTTCACCCCGGAGCTCTCGACCGCGGTGTGGATGGGGTACGCCGACTCGCAGCGACCGCTGCTCGGCATCGACGGGCACCGGCGGGTCTACGGCGGGACCATCCCCGCCGCCACATGGGCGACGTTCATGGAGGCCGCCATGGAACGGGTCGGCACGGCATCGTCGTCCCGGTAACGGCTCTACGTGACCTTGTCCACGTTGATGAGCGCGGGCCGGGGCTCATGATCGCCACTCTCAGCGGGCGTTCACCAGGAAGTCGGCCACGTCCGCCAGGTAGGCCCGGATGCGGGCCACCGCATCCTCGGGCGTCTTGCGGGCGGCGGCCACAGCATCCAGCGACCCGAGCATGTGGCGCAGCCAGGCGTCCCGTTCGGCGTCGCCGATGGAGAACGGTGCGTGCCGCATACGCAGGCGCGGGTGCCCCCGCTCGTCGCTGTAGGCCGAGGGCCCGCCCCAGTACTGCGCCAAGAACCCGGTGAGATGGCGCCGGGGATCGGTGAGGTCCTCCGGGTACAGGGATCGCAGGAGCGGGTCGGTCTCAACCCCTGCGTAGAAGCCGTCGACGAGGTCGGCGAAGAACGCCCGCCCTCCGACCGCCTCGTAGACGGTGCCTTCGAATCCCTTCTCCGTCACCGCGTCGACGCTATCGCCGGGTCGCGGCGTCACTCTTCCTTGCAGCGATCGTGACTCCGGTCGCCCTGTGTGCCCAATCTGAGCCGCACCAGAAGAGGGTCGACATCACCGACGCATGCAGGGGATCCAGACCAGGGCGAGCGTTCGAGCGGAAGCCCCCTAGGCCTTCCGGCTCCCGTGGCGAGCTTGCGCTCGCGTTCACAAGCGGCTAGAAACTGCGGGCCCGCATGTTCGTGCGGGTCGCCGCGTGTGTACCCGTTCCCGGCGGCTCGGTGGTACCTCCCCCCAATCAGCAGTCGGGAGAAGCCGCGACCGGGGCCTGAACGGGGCCTGGGCCAACCACAGCACCTCCGCCTGCACATCTCCGCGGCCGGGACCCAGCTACCGCCCACAGATAGGGAGCCATCCATGAAGAAGACCCTCTGTTTCGCCGCGTTCTCCGCCGGAGCCGTGCTGGCTGGTGGCGGCGTCGCCTCGGCCCAGGAAGCGCCCCCGCCTTCTGGCCAATCTCCGGCACGCTCCCACACAGTCGAGGCCGGCGAGAGCCTGTCCAAAATCTCCCAGGCCGAGCTCGGTACACCGCACCGATGGGTCGAGATCTTCGTTCTCAACCGCGACACCGTCACCGACCCCGACCTGATCGAGATCGGTCAGGTCCTCGAGATACCGTCGGCGCCCGTGGCGGTCCCGGCTCACCTGTTGGCCAGCTTGGCGCCCGCCCCCGCGCCGGTGCCCGAGCCTTCGCTCCAGTCGGCTGCGACGGCCGGCCAGGGGGCGACGCTCACCGATGCTGTCCGCGCCAAGATGGGCGCCGGCGGCAACCTGGCCGCCATTCGGGCGTGTGAGTCTGACGGCGACTACGGGGCGGTGAGCTCGGACGGCCTCTACCGCGGGGCCTACCAGTTCGACCGCCCGACCTGGGAGTCGGTGGGCGGGAACGGCGATCCGGCGGCGGCGTCGCCGGCCGAGCAGGACGCGCGCGCCGCCCAGCTCCTGAGCGAGCGGGGGTCCAACCCCTGGCCCAATTGTGGCTGAGCCGTCCATCGCTGCCTACCGCGAGTAGGAACACCAGGGCCAACACCTCGGAGCCGTGAGGCAGATTCAGGGGCGTTGCTGCACCCCTGCCCTCACGAGGTGGTGACGGTGAGTCGGCCTGTAGGCGGGGACCGGCGCTAAAGATGCTCTGACCTGCACTTTTGTGCGTCCAAGGAGGACCCTAGTCCTCAGAAAGACCTCAGTTCAACGGTCTTGTGCGGTCATCGTGGGACCATGGCGGTCATGACGCAGGATCTGCTCGACCTCATCGACTCTGACCCGTCGGTGCTGCACGGCCAAGCGCGGTTCCGTGGGACGAGGGTGTCGGTCAGCGTCGTCCTGGACTGCCTCGCCGCCGGCATGACCGAGGCGGAGATCGCTGAGCAGTACCCGTCGTTGCCGGACGGCGCGCCGCGCGCCGCGGTCGCGTACGGAGCGTTGTTGGCGCGCGAGGAGCTGCACCCCCTCAAGCCGACGTCTCGTTGAGGATCAAGCTCGACGAGAACATCCCTGCTGCGGCCGCCGGCGTGGCGACGGACCTTGGCCACGGCGCCGACACGGTGGTCGACGAGGACCTGGCCGGCGCTCCGGACGCAGACGTGCTCGCCGCATCAACTGTGGAACGGCGGCTCCTCGTGACGCTCGATCGTGGTTTCGGTGACGTACGTGCGTATCCGCCGGGAAGTCACGCGGGCATCGTGGTTCTGCGCGTCGATGCGCAGGACGCGTCGACTGTGACCGAGGCGGTTCGCTCATTCCTCACGAGCGACGATCTGGGCGACATCACCGGCTGCATCGTCGTCATACGCCCCGGCCACTCCGCAAGGGTCCGTCGGCCCGAGTAGGTGAGGTGTAGAGGGCGCCCGCGGCTCAGTCGTCATCGAAGCAGGTCCGCATCGACGCCTCAGGGCTGTTTGGCTTCCGTCCGCTACAACACGTGTCGGCGGCCATGAGATCCTGAACGGAGACGGCCAAAGAACTGAACGCTGGCGGCCACGAGAACTGCGCGGAGGCGGCCACCAGATCTGCTTTTCCGATTGACCGTTGTCCCGTGGGTCCACCACCGGGGCGCTCCTCCCCGGTGTGCTGAGCGTGCTCAAGCACCCAGCCACCGAG
>JBOGHR010000457.1:0-2085 GCA_050744905.1 Acidimicrobiales bacterium | reverse complement strand
ACGCCGGCGCTGACCGGGCCGCCGGTCGCCGGCTGGCGGCGGGCCTGGGCGCTGGAGGAGAACCGGCGCCGCACCGGCGCCGGTTCTCCGTGGCCGCCGGGGAGCAGCCGCCGCTGAGCGAGGTCGTCCACGAACCGACCCGGATCCGAGCCGATCCGTGATCGGCTTCACGCGGCGGGGCGCGCCGCCGTAGAATGACCGGCCAGCACCCTCCGGGGCGGCGCCAACGACGGCTCCCGCCCCGCCACCTTCAACGGGGAAGGCCGACCCGACGTCCCAGAGCCGTGCCCCGGCTCGCGAGCACCCCGAGGTCTCCCCATGCGCGCTGAACGAGACGCCTGCGGCATCGGCTTCACCGCCGACGTCCACGGACGCCCCTCCCGGGCCATCGTGGAGGCGGCGCTCTCCGGGCTGGCGTGCGTGATCCACCGGGGGGCGGTGGCGGCCGACAGCCGCAGCTCCGACGGCTCCGGGCTCCTGCTGCCCATCCCGCCGGCCATCTTCGGCGAGGGCCGCGGGGTGGCCGTCCTGTTCGTCAGGGGCGACGACCCCCGCGCCGCCGTCGAGGCGGCGGCCGACGCCGAGGGGATCGACGTGGTCGACTGGCGCCAGCCGCCCACCGACGCCGCCCAGCTCGGCACCCTCGCCCGCCAGAGCCAGCCCCGGCTCCTCCAGGCGGTGCTGGCCAGCCGGTCGGCGGCCGGCAACGGGGTGGCCGCCGAGCGGGCCGCCTTCCGCCTCCGCCGGCGAATCGAGGCGGCCACCACGGGCACCTACGTCGCCAGCTGCTCGTTCCGGACGGTCGTGTACAAGGGGCTGGTCGCCGCCGACCTGCTCGGCCGGTACTACCTCGACCTGGCCGAGGCCGACTTCGTCGCCCCCTTCGCCGTGTTCCACCAGCGGTTCTCCACCAACACCCTCCCCACCTGGGAGCGGGCCCAGCCCTTCCGGACGCTGTGCCACAACGGCGAGATCAACGCCATCGCCGGCAACGTCAACCGCATGCGGGCCCGCAGCGTGCTCGGCACCGAGGCGGCCGGGCTCGGGCCCGAGGAGCTGTTCCGCCCGGTGCTGTCCCCCGCCGACTCCGACTCCGGCCAGATCGACTCCGCCGTCGAGCTGCTGGTGCGGGGCGGGCGGGACATCCGCCACGCCGTCGCCATGCTGGTCCCCGAGGCGTGGGAGGGGGCCCGCGACCTCGACCCCGAGGTGCGGGGGTTCTACCGCTACCACTCCAGCCTGGTGGAGCCGTGGGACGGGCCCGCCGGGCTCATATTCACCGACGGCCTGGGCGTGGGCGCGGCGCTCGACCGCAACGGGCTGCGGCCGCTCCGCTACGCCGTCTGCGAGGACGGCCTGGTCGTGTGCTGCTCGGAGGCCGGCGCGGTGGACCTGAGCGGGCGGGGCACGGTGCGCCGCGGCCGCCTCGGCCCCGGCCAGATGCTGTTCGTCGACCCGTCGCGCGGCGTGCTGCTGGACCGGGCCTGCAAGGAGCGCCTGGCCGCCGCCGCCCCCTACGCCCGGTGGGCGGCCGACGGGATGCGCCGCGTCCGCAGCGGCCGGCCGGTGGACGAGCCGCCCGAGGCGCCCGAGCTGCTGCTGCGCCACCTGGCCCACGGCTACACCACCGAGGAGCTGCGCATGGTCCTCAAGCCCATGGCGACGGAGGCCAAGGAGCCCACCTTCGCCATGGGCGACGACTCGCCACTCCCCCACCTGGCCGGCCGTCCCCGCCCCATCCACCACTACCTGCGCCAGCGCTTCGCCCAGGTCACCAACCCGCCCATCGACCACCTGCGCGAGCGGCTGGTGATGAGCCTGCGCACCCTGCTCGGCCCCCGCCAGCCGCTGCTGGGCGAGGCGCCCGAGGCGGCCCGCCTCCTGGAGCTGGACTCGTTCTTCCTCTACCCCTCGGCGGTGGACGCCCTGACCCGCACCGACGACGCCGGCTTCTCGCCGGCGACCCTCGACGCCACCTTCGCGGTGGCCGGCGGCCCGGGCGGGCTGCGGGCCGGCGTGGAGGCCCTGTGCGGGGAGGCCGAGGCGCTGGTGGCCGCCGGCTCGGCCATCCTGGTGGTCGACAAC
>JBOGHR010000456.1:0-2495 GCA_050744905.1 Acidimicrobiales bacterium | reverse complement strand
GGGCGGCGCCGCGGTGGTGGTCGCCCCCGGCGGCGCACCGCCCGCCCCCCGGGCCCCCCTGGACCCCGAGGCCCTGGGCGTCACCCGTCGCCAGTTCTTCAACCGCAGCATCGTCGGGTTCTTCCAGCTGGGGCTGGCCGGCTTCGGCGCCGCCTCGGTCGCCTTCCTGTGGCCCACGCTGTCGGGCGGCTTCGGGGCCAAGATCCGGGTCGGCAAGCTCGACGAGATCCTCAACGAGATCACCGCCAACCGGGAGCCGTTCTACCTGGCCGAGGCCCGCACCTGGATCGCCCCCTACCCCCGCAGCGCGGTGGGGGCCGCCGAGGCGCACTACGAGGGCGCCGTGCTGGAGGGGATGAAGGAGGGGGTGGTGGCCCTCTACCAGAAGTGCGTGCACCTGGGCTGCCGGGTCCCGTTCTGCCAGAGCGCCCAGTGGTTCGAGTGCCCGTGCCACGGGTCCCGGTACAACCGGGTGGGCGAGCGCAAGGCCGGGCCGGCCCCGCGCGGGCTCGACCGCTTCAGCGTGGAGGTGAGCGGCGGCGTGCTGTCGGTGGACACCAGCCAGGTCATCCAGGGGCCGCCGGTGGGCGTCAACACGACCGGCCAAGAGGCCGAGGGCCCGCACTGCGCGTGACGACGCTCCTCGCCCTCAACAACTTCCAGAAGCTCGGCGTCGCCACCGTCGTGCTGCTCTTCGTCGGCTGGCTGTTCTTCCTGGTCGGCTACTTCCGCAAGGAGGACAACCCGCCGCCGGGCGCCGAGATGGAGCTGGCCCCGAACCGGAGGCCCTACTTCGACGACGAGGGGCTGGAGGGCCCCCGGCTGGACCGGGCCCTGCTGTGGGGCCTGATCCTCATGGTGATCACCGCCGTGGGCCTGCCGCTGTACTGGGCGCGCGAGCCCAGCCGCCAGGAGGGCGCCGAGCGCGGCTTCGACGACCGCGCCGCCGGCCGGGGCCTCGTGCTGTTCCAGCCGGCCGGGTCCCCGATCCCCGAGGGCAACATCGGCCACTTCGGGTGCGGGGGGTGCCACGGCGTCCAGGGCCAGGGCGGCGTGGCGGACTACGTGATGGCCGACCCCCTCGACCCCGAGAAGCCGCCCCGGGAGGTCCAGTGGGTGGCGCCGCCGCTCGACACCGTGCTCCTGCGCTACACCGAGGAGCAGCTCGAGGCGGTCCTCGTCTACGGCCGGGCGAACACGCCCATGCCGGCGTGGGGCATCGAGGGCGGGGGGCCGATGAACGACCAGCAGATCACCGACCTCATCGCCTACATCAAGAGCATCCAGCTCGACCCCGAGGAGGTGCGCGAGCGCAACCTGGCCGAGTTCGGCACCGACGGCGCCAAGCTGTTCGACGGGTTCTGCTCCCGCTGCCACACCGAGGGGTGGTCGATCGGGGAGCCGGGGATCCCCGGCGGCGGCGCCTACGGCCCCAGCCTGCGCGACGGGGCCACCCTCCGGCAGTTCCCCGATCCCCAGCTCCACATCGACTTCGTGACCGAGGGCGTGGAGTACGCCAAGCCCTACGGCCTCCGGGGCCTGGGCGGCGACGAAGGAGGCGGCATGCCGGCGTTCGGCAGGATGCTCACCCCCGAGCAGATCGAGGCCGTCGTCGAGTACGAGCGGGGGCTGTAGGCCATGGACGTCGACCTCCTCGCCGCCCTGTCCTGGGACCCCCAGATCCGGGGCTTCGCCATCTTCCTGGCCGGCCTCGTCCTGCTGCCCGGCAGCGTCTACCTGCTGCTCGCCACCAACATGGGCGCCCGCATCGGGTTCGTGCTGGCCCTCACCGGCCTGGCCGGGTGGATGACCATCAACGGCGTCGTGTGGCTGGTCTTCGGCATCGGCCTCAAGGGCGAGGAGCCGCACTGGAGGGCCCTCGAGATGGTCACCGGCCCCGCCTCCCAGTCGCTGCTCGACGTCATGGACGACTTCCCGGGCGGGGAGTGGGAGGAGCTCCAACCGGGCAACGCCATCCTGGCCGACGCGCAGGCCACCGCCGACCAGCTCCTGGCGCCCGCCGCGGCCGACGCCGGCGGGGGGGGCGGCCACGGCGCCGAGGAGGAGCCGGAGCCCGACCCGGTGGCCGAGCGGTTCCAGTCGCCGTTCTCGACCACCGAGGACTACGTGCTGCTCGACGGCTACCGCCTGGGCGGGGAGGACTACTTCCTCACCCTCCGCCACCGGCCCCACTACGTGGTGGTCCGGGTCAAGCCGGCGCTGTTCGAGGACCCGCCCGCCGGCCTGCGGCCCCAGCCCGACCTCACCGCCCCCACCACGGCCGTGATCATGCTCCGCGACCTGGGCAGCGTGCGCCTGCCCCCGTTCCTCGTCATGGTCGCCTCGGGGACGGTGTTCGGGGTGTGCTGCTGGAGCCTCCACCAGCGCGACAAGGAGATCTGGCGCCGCAAGGCGGCCGCCGCCGCCGGGGCCTAGAGCTCCTCTGTAGCCCGAACGTTGAACGATGTGACAAGTTCTCGTCAGTGTGGGGGCGT
>JBOGHR010000455.1:0-3079 GCA_050744905.1 Acidimicrobiales bacterium | reverse complement strand
GCCTGGCTCCGGCTCGCCGGCCAGGCCGTCGCCGCCGGGCTCCTCGCGCCGGGGCCGGAGCGGTGGAGCCGCACGGGTCGGGGGGGCCGGACCAGGGCGTTCGAGCGCGACGGCCAGGGGTGCGGCGGTGAAGATCGACGAGAAGGTGCCGACCACGATCCCGATGAGCAGCGCCAGCGCGAAGTCGGTCAGCGTCTGGCCGCCCAGGAAGTACAGGGCCACCAGGATGAAAACCGCACCGAGGCCGGTGTTGATCGTCCTGGGGATGGTCTGCAGGCACGCGTCGTTGGCGACGCGGGCCAGGGACTCGCCCGAGCGGGACCGGCGCTGCTCGCGGATCCGGTCGAACACCACCACCGAGTCGTTGATCGAGTAGCCGATCACCGTCAACAGGGCGGCGAGGAACACCCCGTCGAGCTCCTTGCCCAGCCACGCGAACACGCCGAGCAGGATGGTGACGTCGTGGAACATGGCGGCCACGGCCGCCGTCGCGTAGGTCCATCGGAAGCGGAGGGCGAGGTAGGCGAGCTGGGCGGCGAGGGCGAGGGCCAGGGCGATTAACGCCTTGCGGCGCAGCTCGTCGCCGATGGTGGGGCCCACGAACTCGTCGCGCACCTCCTGCACGTCCCCGCCCGCGCTGGCCACGGCCGCCGCCACGTCCGCCTCCTGGGCGGCCGTGAGCTTGCCGGTGCGCACGGCGACGTTGCCGTCGCCCGATTCCTGCACCACGGCGCGCGGGAGGCCGCTGCCGGCCAGCGCCTCCCGCACCGCGGTGAGGTCTGCGGGGCGCTGGGTGGCGTACTCGATGAGGCGGCCGCCGGAGAACTCGAGCCCGTAGCTCAACCCGCGGGTGCCGATGCCGGCCACCGCGACGGCCAGCACGCCGGCGGAGATGGAGAACCACAGCCGCCGGCGACCCAGCAGGTCGGGACCTCGCTCGGACAGCCGGGCCCGGAGTCGCCCGCCCGTGCGGAGGCCCAGGGCGCCCGGAGCGGTGAGCCACCGGCGCGAGCGCAGGACAAGCTCGACGAGCGCACGGGTCACCACCAGCGCGGAGAACATCGAGACGACGACGCCCACCGACAGCGTGATGCCGAAGCCGCGCACGGCGCCGGAGGCGAAGAAGAACAGCAGCACGGCGGCGAGCAGGGTGGTGGCGTTCGAGTCGGCGATCGCCGACCACGCCCGGCGGAAGCCGGCCACGCTGGCGGATCGAACGCTGCGACCCGCCTCGTGCTCGTCCTTGGCCCGCTCGAAGACCAGCACGTTGGCGTCGACGGCCATGCCGATGGCCAGGATGAACCCGGCGATCCCGGGCAGGGTGAGCGTGGCGCCGATGGCCAGGAGGGTGGCGTAGGAGAGAAGCCCGTAGACGACCAGCGCCAGTGCGGCGAGGGCGCCGAGGAGGCGGTAGCAGGCGATCATGTAGAGGATCGTCAGCGCGGCGCCGATGGCGGCTGCCTGGACACTGGCCCGGATGGCGGCGTCGCCGAGGGTGGGGCCGACGGTGCGCTGCTCGACGATCTCCACGGGCACCGGGAGGGCGCCGGCCCGGATGAGCAGCGCCAGCTCCTTGGCCTCGCCTTCGCTGAAACGGCCGGTGATCGAGGTCTCTCCGCCGGCGATGCCCACGCCGCAGGCGACCTCCGGGGTCACCTGGGGGCTCGAGACGACGTCGCCGTCCAACACGATCGCCACCCGGCGACGGGGGTCGCCCGCCGGCGCGCACGCGGCCTCGCCGGTCAACTCCGCCCACTGGCGGCCGCCGTCGCCCCGGAAGGTGATCACCACGTGCCACGCCGCGCCCAGGTCGACGGCGACACGAGCCCGCGCCGAGCCGACCGCCTCCCCGGTCAGCGCCGGTGGGCCGAGCCGCAGGCGCTCGCCGCCCTCGCCCTCGAAGACCTCGCCTTCGGGGCCCCGCGATCGATCTTCGGCGCCGGTCGTCCCCGCCGGGCCGGCATCGACGCCGAGGACGGGCCGGAACTGGAGCTGCGCCGTGCGACCGATGACCTCGACGGCCTCGTCGGGGTCGGCCACTCCCGGCAGCTCCACGATGATGCGTCTCTCGCCCGAGCGCTGCAGGGTGGGTTCGGCCACGCCGAGCGCGTCAACCCGGCGTCGCAGCACCTCCAGGGTGCGCGACGCCACGTCGCCATCCACCTCCACCCGTTCCGTGTCCTGGGCCTCCAGGACGATCTGGGTACCCCCCTCCAGGTCGAGGCCCAGACGAGGAGACTTGGTGAACGCCAGCGCGGTCGCGCCGACGACCGCGAGGAGAGCGGCCCCGGCGCGCCAGCGGGACGCAGTCGACATGTGGGTTCCTCCAGCTCTGCCGGCGGTGCGCCGGACCGGGATCGGATCAGACGATCGCGAGCTGGAGGAACGGCGGTGCCCGCCCGACGGAGGGCGACCACCACGACACCCGGCTCGGCCCGGGCTGGTCGAACCGCAGCGCCCGGGGTCGACCGAACGCAGAGAAGGCGAGAAGGGCGGTGGCGATGGCGAGAAGCACGAGCCGCTGCGTCGACGAGCGCGGTGGCGCCTCGCGCCGATCTCCGCCGGTGACCCGAGCGGCCAAGGCATCGACTGGCCCGTCGACGGCGAAGGCGGCATCCGTCCTCATCATGGGACCGGAGGGGTCAGCTCCGCCGGCGGTGGCCGCCGCCGAGAGCGCCGTCGTGGCCAGCGCCGTCACCAGCATCAGAGCGAGACGCTGTCGAAGCGGCGGCATGTCGCGACCAGCGTAGTCACCGACCGGCGCGTCGCACTCTGGTCGCGTCGCCCCGGGGACGTCCCCAAGGAGCGCTCGTCCTCGTCGCGGGGCGAGGGAGCGGGGCGGGTGCCGTCGACAAACGCCACCGCCTCGCCCCGTCCGTGGCACAGTTCCGTCGTGGCCGGGCCGAGCTTCGCCGTCGCCCTGTTCCCGGGGGTCGAGGAGCTCGACTGGGCGGGGCCGTGGGAGGTGCTCTCGGGCTGGGCGCGGGGCTGGCCCGACGACGGGGCGTCGGCGTTCACCGTGGCCGACACCGAGGGCGTCATCGCCTGCGCCCGGGGCGCCCGGGTGCTGGCCGACCAC
>JBOGHR010000454.1:0-10747 GCA_050744905.1 Acidimicrobiales bacterium | reverse complement strand
CCCGGGCGCCCGGCGGGACCAGTGTTCACCGCTCGTTCATCGCCGCGTCGCCGGTGGTGCGCCGGCCGGGCCCCGGTGGTTCCCATGGTTGGTCCCGGAGCCACAGGCGGCTCACTCGATCATCGAGAGCGCTCGCAGGTCGAGCTGAGCGACCTCGCCGCCGACCACCTGCACCGTCGCGAGGGGCAGGAGGTCGTCGCCGAGGATGTCGTAGCCGCCCTCCACCAGAGCGGGGTAGAGCGCCACCGGCACCGCATCTCCGCCGACCTGCCGGAGGTGGACGCCGGTGTGGAACCGCCCGGCAGGGCCGCCCGCCGGCTGAGCCTGGAGCTCCCCGCCGGCGGGCACCGCGGCGAGGTGGACGACCAGTGCGCCCACCTCGCCGCCGACGTCGAGAACGGGCCAGGCGCCCGGGTCGTGATGCCTCGACACCGCTAGGCCGCGGGCACGTCGTAGCCGCTGTACGGAAGGCCGACGAAGGGGAAGCCGGGCAGCAGCGTGCGCCCCGGGTTGCCGAAGGTTCCGTCCTCGACCAGCGATGCGGCGGCGTCGGGGGTGTACCCCGGGGCGACGAGCGGGTAGGTGACGCCCGCCACCGCCCGCAGCTCGATGGTGACCACGTCGTCGCCCAGCCTGCGGCCGTTGGGGAAGCCGGCCAGGTCGTTGCCGAGAAGGCCCAGGCGGTGGGGCGACGCAGACGGCGGGATGGCGACGTTGAGCCGAAGCATGTCGGCCTGCGTCGAACCGGTGAAGTTCTGGAACCCCGGGATGATGCCGTTCGGCAGCCCGGTGAGAAGGATGGCCAGCAGATCGGCGCGATCGGCCTCGAGCGCCGCCAGGCTGGGGAAGCGGCCGGGGTAGAGGACGGGCAGCAGCCTGGCCAGCTCGGGTCGGGCGACGTACCTGGCGAACTCCCTGTCGCTGTCCGGCCCCAGGGCGTTCCAGCGGTCCTTGTGCGCCATGGGCACGATCACCTCGTTGAACAGCGGGTTCCCCAGCCGCGAGACCTGCACCCAGGGACCGGCGGACGTTGCGCCGCGTGCGCCGCTCCGCCGGCCGCCCAGGTTGAGGTTGATGCCGATGTTGAGGCCCTCGAGGATGGTCGCCTTTCGCCTGCTAGCCGCACCCCACACCCCGACGACCGCCTCGGCGGACATCGGGTCGGTGGGCGTGGAGCCGTTCCGGGTGAGGTGCGAGACCGGCACCTGGATGGCGATGGCGTGCACGTTCGACGTCTTGAGGGTGTCCACGCCGGGGGCATTCGCCGTAGGGATCAGGTGCAGCGACTGGAGCGGCCGCAGGGTGCCCAGATCGAACACCGAGCCGAGGTCGACGAAGAACGGGTCCGACCGCTGGCCGGCGAACACCTTCGTGCCGTCGCTCAGGGTGCGGGCGGCCGAGGCCGCCAGCGCCGCGTAGTCCGGAGTGGACCGGGGTCCGATGTTGCACGGCGGGCAGGGCACCCCGCGGGCCAGCACCGTCTCCCTCTCCCGCCTTCCGGGCCGGCGGTCGACCCTGCTCACCTGGTAGGTCTGGCGGCGATTCCAGGTCGTGGCGTCCAGGGACGTGATGGGGCCGGTGTTGTAGAGGAACGTGTCGGGGTCGGCGATGGTGGTCTCGAACCTGAACCGGTAGGTGACGTCGGGCCGGCCGTCGCCGTTGCTGTCCACGTGGATCTCGTACAGCACGTCCTCACCGAACTCGTAGAAGTTCGGCCCCCCGCCGGCGACTCCGCCGGCACGTAGTTGGTGATGATGGTGACCGTGTCACCGGGCGTGCGGAACGCGTACGTGTCGGTGTTGTCGGCCACCGGGTCCTTGGAGATGCCGGGTGCTTCACGGTGCGATGACATGGCGCCCTACCTCGCCGCCCGCAGCACCCTGGCTGCGAGCTTCTTGTCGGTGAACACGATCGACTCCTCGCCGACCAACAGCTCGAACTCGCCCGTCGCCAGGTGCCGCAGATGCATGACGAACGACTGGGTGAGGACCGCCTGCTCCGTCTCGGTCAGCTCGGGCTCGTCGGTGCGGACGGCGGCCATGGCCACGTTCGGCACGGCCATCAGACCGACCGCTCCCACGGCGGTCAACGACCCCTTGGTCAGCAACGCTCGACGACTGATCTCGCCCATGTCGGCTCCCTCCCTCTCCGAGGCGCCCTAAGCGCGCCCGATGCTCTTCGTTGCCCGGCCTGGTGATGGATGTCGCCCTTCCTCGCTTCCAAACCGATCCCCCGTCGCACCAGTGCACCGCCCGGGCACTTGTCGCAGCCGGGTCACTCGGGCCGGCGCCAGTCCCCGCTCGTTGACGCCCGAACGGACGACACCCGTCCTGGTGGGTCGGTGCGCCCCTCGAAGCGGCGGTCGGGGCGACGGAGCGGCGGTGGTGGAGCGATCAGTTCTCCCGACCAGCCAAACGTCCCGAGGCATCTCTTCAAGTCCCCGCCCGGCTCGAAGTCGCTTCCCGTGCCGTAGCGTTCGACCATGGCAGCCTCCGCCGGCCTGACGCCCACTGCCGTGCGGCTGGTCTGGGCCATCACCGTGCTGAGCGTCGCCCACCACGTCGACCATCTCCTGCGCGATGTGACCGGATGGCCAGTCGAGGACGAGGTCAACCCCTTCACGATCAGTCTCTTGGTGTACCCGATGATCGCCGTCGCCCTGTTCCTGTCGCGACGGGGCCGCTTCGGACCGCGGTCATGGGCCGCGCTTGCCGGAGGGGGCGCCTTGTTCATCCTTGCGGTGCACGTCGGCCCGGTCGCCGGCGACTCGGTGACCCGGATTCCTCTTCAGTACGACTCGGCGCTCGCCGCTGTCGCTGCGCTTGTCGTGCTCGTGGCGTTCTTCTGCGCCCTCGTCGCCCATTGCCTGTACGAGCTGCGCACAGCTGCCCAGAGGCTCGATGCCGCGGGTCCCGACGAAACCGGAGCGCGCACACCATCTGGATCGTTGCGGGGATAGTGCACACGGTGATGCGAGCGCGGCGTGACGGCGGCGAGTGCGACGAGCGCCTGGCACAGGAGAGCAGACCTCTCAGGCTCGCCAATCCACCCTCCGCCAGCTCGGCGACGTAGCAGGCCAAGAATCCACCAGCAACGCTCACGAGGACGAGGATGTCGCCGTGCAACCTCATCGTTGCTGCCAGCAGCCCCTCAGCGTCTCGAGCAGACGCCCGCGGCTGGTCATCGTTGGGCGCCCAGCCGATGGTGGCGACAGCCGCCTGGTGACCGACGACCACCCGCATGGGCTCCCCTGGATGCATCTCGTCGTCCTGCTCCTTGGGCACCACCCCTCACGGGGCCTCGCCTCCGCCTGATGCTGTGGCGCATCCACCAGCGAGGGCGGTTGACCGAGTACAACAGAGCTGTGGTCGACGAGCGGCAGTTGACACGGGTGCGGGAACTGCGAAGCCAGGGCTGCACCCCCAAGCAAGTGGCCAGAGCGCTCGGCGTGGCGACAGCGGAGGCGGACCGCCTGGTTCGCCAGGTGGCACGAGAAGACGCCGGTTTGGCTCCGGAGCCCGCAGTGGTCGGTTCTTGGGTGAGCGCTGGCTGGAGCGTGGGCCTGTCGGCCCCGGCGGACTGGCCCGACACGCCGACTCCGGGCGGCGTGGGCAACGGCCTTGTCAGCATCGCCGTGGCGCGCGCCCACCGCCACGGCAAGGTGTCGGTCAGCGGGTACCTGGTCGATGTCTACTGCCTCGGCGTAAAGGACGTGCTCGGGCCCAAGGTGCTCGACGACTTCGAGCTTCGCGGCTTCGTCCGCACGTTCTTCGCCGCCTACGACGTGCCCCCACTGCCAGCACCGATCGACATGGCCCGGGAGTTGGTGTGGGGCGCCGTCGCCTACGCCAATGTCCTCGGTTTCGAGCCGCACCCCGACTTCGGGCGGACGGCCGGCCATCTCGGGGGCGGGCATCCGACCGGCGCCATCACGTTCGGGCGGGAAGGGAAGCCCTACTTCGTGCAGGGCGTCAGGGACAAGCCAGCGCACGTCCTGGCCACCCTCGAACGTTCTGTCGGGGAGGGCAACTTCCATTTCCTCGTGGCCGTGTAGCCGCCGACGAGCCGGGTCGCAGCAACCCGCAGATGTCGGTGATCACACCGCTCTCGGGCAATCGCTGTCCCTTGCCACCGATGCGGCGGATGTCGTGCCTACCGGTCCCAACGTCGTAGTTGAGGACGACTCAACCGCAGACTGCGTCGTGGAACCCCGCCTCGCGTGCTCGTCGTCGGAGCAACCGGCCACCAGGACGGCCACGAACATGAGCGCCACGCAAACACCCACTTGCGGTACGGCTACGAGCAGGGTGGGACGTTCGGGAGATCGTCGCGGACGAAGGCGACTGAAAGGCGGCGATTCTCGAACACCGCTCTGTCCTGCCCGACGATCTTCAGCTTCCCGACGCCGCCCAGTCGCTCCCACCCGCTCGGCGGATTCCCCATGCCGTCATCGAGAGGAGGATCGGCACGCCAGTTCGTCCCGTCGATCCGCGCCGAGCGGACCCCGCAGCGCGCGTTCACCGAATACTCGTAGACGCTTCCGACCTCGATCCCCTGCGTCCATGGTGGTGCGTAGAAATCGGTCCAACGCTGGCGAGCGCGGTGGTCGTGATCGACTCTGCCGGAACGGGCCGCAGCACCGGCGACGACAACAGCGAACAAGACGGCGAGCGCGAGTAACGCCTTGAACCTCATGTTCCTCAGCTCAGACGATACGGCCCCGGCGCGTGGTTCCGGACTGCCCGAGGCGAGCGATCGCCCGACGACGCAGCGCGCCTCGCTGTCGATGGGCTCGCCTCACCGATCAGGCGCGCCGAACGCTCCCCGGCCATCGGCGCCGGCGACGTGGCCGACCACACGACCCCGGCACGCCTGTGGCGGGAAGTAGACACAGCGCCACCTGATGAGTGCCCGCACCGTCTGGCCACTCGGACGGCTGGCGGCCGCCGCGGCTCCCGGGCGCCCGGCGGGACCAGTGTTCACCGCTCGTTCATCGCCGCGTCGCCGGTGGTGCGCCGGCCGGGCCCCGGTGGTCCCTATGGTGGTCCGGGAGCCACATGCCGGAGCCGACCAGGACCGCGTTCGACCGTGAGCTGGCCGACCTCGACGCCGACGTCGCCTGCCTCGCCGCCCAGGTCGGCGAGGCGCTGGGCGCCGCCGCCGAGGCCCTGGTGACCGGCGACCACGGGGTGGCGACCAAGGTCGTGGACGACCACGCGGCGGTGGACGGCGAGATCCGGCGCTGCGAGGCCCGGGCCTTCGAGGTCCTGGCCCGCCAGCAGCCGGCGGCCGGCGACCTGCGCTTCCTGGTGACCGTCGTCCGCCTCACCCACGAGCTGGAGCGCTCGGGCAAGCTGGTGCGCCACGTCGCCTCGTTCGCGTCCCGGCCCCGCGCCCCCCTCCCCTCCCGGCTGGCCGGGCTGCTGGGCCGCATGGCCGAGGAGGCCCACCAGCTCTTCCAGGGCGCGGTGGAGGCGTACGGGCGGCGCGACGTGGCCAGCGCCGAGGCCCTCGACGTGTGGGACGACCGCCTCGACGAGCTGCACCGGCGGTTCCTGGCCGAGCTGTTCCGCACCCCGCCCGACCTGGCCACCACCATCGACGTCGTGCTGGTCGGCCGCTACCTCGAGCGGGTGGCCGACCACGCCGTCACCATCGGCCACCGCATCCGCTACCTGGTCATGGGGGAGCTGTGAGGTCGCCGTCGCCCGGCAGGCGGGAGCGGCCGCCGGCACGGGGCGCGCGGTGAGCGGTGATGCGGGGCAGGACTGGCTGGGGCCGGGACGGCAGCGGTTCCACGCCCGGATCGCCTCCCTCCAGCGGGCGGTGGTCGCCATCGGCTACGAGGTGCGGCGCTCGCTGGCCGAGGCGACCGAGGCGTGGCTGCGGCGCGACTGCGAGGCGGGACGGCGGGTGGACGCCCGCACCGCCGGGTGGTCGGAGCGGGCCCGGGACGCCGAGCTGGCGGCCTACGACCTGATCGCCACCCAGCAGCCGATGGCCGGCGACCTGCGCCGGCTGACCGCCCTCGTCCGCCTCACCGAGGCGGTGTCACGGTCGGGCGACCTGGTGGCCCACATCGCCCGGTCGGCCTGCTTCGAGCGGGAGGCGGGCACCTTCGGCCCCGCCCTGCGGGCGCTCGTGGTGGAGATGTCGACGGCGGCGGCCGGAGAGCTGGGCGCCGCCCTCGACGCCTACCTGGCGGGCGACGCCGCCGCCGGCCGGGCCGTCGAGGAGTCCGACCGCGACCTCGACCTGCTGCGGACCGAGCTGTTCGCCACGCTGCTGCGCGGCGACACCGGCACCGCCGCCGCCGTCGACCTGGCCCTGCTCGGGCGCTTCTACGAGCGCCTGGGCGACCACGCCGTGGAGATCGCCCGCCGGGCGGAGTTCGTGTCGACCGGGGAGCTCCCCGCCGGCCCCTGACGCCCCCGGGGGTAGGGGACGTCAGGGCCCAGTGGGCGACGCCTCGCCGCGGCACGGTTCGGAAGGCATGGCACCCGCGCCGGCGCCCGTTCAGAGCAGGCGCGAGCCCCACCCGGTGGGCGGTGGGTAGATGGCGCACGTCATGCCGCTGCTGGGCGTGGCGTTGCCGAAGACGTTGACGAACAGGACCTGTCCGTCGAGGCTCCAGCAGGCACCGGCGAACTCGGAGTCGTTGAGGACGTTGACGGCGAACTCGAAGGGACGGCCCGTGGCGTCGAGGCCGATGAGCCGATTGACGCTCTCCAGGTCGGGGGCGAGCGGGTGGAACTCGTTGTCGCCACCGGTGGCCTCGTCCTCGCACAGCAGGATTCCGCCCCGCGGCGTGACGTTCAGGTTGTCGGGACTGTCGAGCACCGTCCAGCCCGGCGACTCGAAGCGCAGGTACAGGTCGCCGCCGCGATTGCGATTCCTGCCCGGCACGTACTCCCACACCTGCCCGTAGCCGGCGTTGCCGCCCGAGGTCGAGTTGAAGAAGGTGCTCTGGCGGGAGCTGTCCCACCAGGTCCCCTCGAGACGGTTGAACCGGGCTCCACCGGCGTCGGCACCCTGGTCGAACACCGACGTGCCGTACGCGGTGAGGTCGGGGTCGGGCTCGGCGATGTCCACCCACTCCACCTGAAGCCTCGCGCCCACCCGCTGGTTGCGGATCGTGTCGTAGTTCGGCTGGTTCCTCACCGCGAGCATCTGCAGGGTCCCGCCCGACTCCAGGTGGCCGGCAACGGTCGGGACGAACCGGTAGAAGCCGCTGTCGTTGCCGGCGTCCTCGGTCTCGTAGACGATTCCCGTGCTGGGGTCGACCGAGACCGCCTCGTGGGCGAACCGGCCCATGGCCGTCAGCGGCTGAGGGCTCCTCTGCCGGCCGTCACCCGAGGCGGGGACGAAGAAGGCGTAGCCGTGCTTCTCGGCGTACCGCTGCCTCCCATCCGCGACCGTCTCCTCGCAGGTGATCCATCCGGCGTCCCCGTAGGCCACCCCGCCGGCGCAGTTCACGTGCGTGCCGGCGATGCTCGTGAACTCGGCCACCGGCGCCTTGGCGCTGGTGTCGAAGTCGATGGTGATGCAGCCGCCGTTTGCCAGCTCGTCGTACTTGGGGAGTCCGTTGGGGGGCACGCCGAGGGCGGTGTCGCCGGCGGCCGTGCGGATCTCGTGGTTCCGGATGAGCCGGGTGGTGCCGGCGGGGCCCGCGAAGCTGCCCATGCCGTCGTGGCTGCGGGCGTGCACCCCACCCTCCATGAGCGCAGAGGCGGTCCAGCCGAAGGTCACGTAGGAGAAGCCGGCCGGCAGGGCCAGCACCTCCACGCCCCGCTGGTCCGCCATGCGCTGCAGAGCCCCGTAGCCCGGAGCGATCTCGATCAGCTCGGGACGGTTCCGGGCGCCCCGCCTCCCCGTTCCGACGTTGGACGGAGCCCCGGGTGCGGCCAGCGCCGCGTGCTCGGTCAGTCTCTGCAGCGCCGTGGTGGCCACCGCAGCACCACCCGCCGTAGCCACCGATCGCCTCAAGAACGCACGCCTGTCGATGTCGGTCACTGATCACCCCCATGGACGTTTGACCACCGGACCGTAGGCAGGGGCGTTGAATGGCGAGTTGCCGAGGAACGGACCCGACGTGAACCGACGCTGAAATCCCGACAGCTGCGCGAACGACCGCTCTGACCGGCGTCGGATGGCTCCGAACGGCTCTCCACCCGCACGGGACGTCGGGTGCCGTCCCGCGCTTGACGCAGGCAGTCTTGATCAGCCAGGCTCCATGTGGATGAGCGTTGATACGGACACCGGGACGCTGGGCGCCCTGCGGGCGCTGGCCGAGCCGCTGCGCTGGCGGATCGTCGAGTTGCTGGCCGACGAGGAGCTGTGCGTGTGCCACATCGTCGAAGAGCTCGCGGTGGCCCAGCCGCTGGTGAGCCACCACCTGCGCATCCTGCGCGACGCCGGCCTGGTGGAAACCGACCGCTACCGCTACTGGACCTACTACCGGCTGCGCCCCGACGCGCTGGGGCCGCTGCGCGATCGCCTCGACCATCTCGTCTCGGCGCCGTGGAAGGCCGGCGAACGCCGCCGGCCCTGCTGCTGAGCCCACCATGGCCCACCGCCCACGCCTGTGGCGCCGCCTGCTGGCGGAGTTCGTCGGCACCGGGTTCCTGGCGGCGGTGGTGGTGGGCTCGGGCATCGCCGCCGAGGCCCTCAGCACCGACACCGGGCTCCAGCTGCTCGAGAGCGCGGCGGCCACCGCGGCGGCGCTCGTGGCCCTGATCCTCGCCCTCGGGCCGGTGTCGGGTGGGCATCTCAACCCGGTGGTCACCGCCGTCGACGCCGTGTTCGGTGGCCTCGCCCCCCGGGAGGTGCCGGGCTACGTGGCGGCCCAGGTGAGCGGCGCCGTCAGCGGGGCCGTGGTGGCCAACCTGATGTTCGAGCTGCCCGCCGTGGCATGGTCCGACACGGCCCGGTCGGGCGGCGGCCTGTGGCTGGCCGAGGTGGTCGCCACCGTCGGGCTCGTCGTCGTCATCTTCGGCGTGGTGCGCTCGGGGCGGACGTCGGCGGCCCCCTTCGCCGTGGGCGCCTACATCGGCGCTGCCTACTTCTTCACCGCCTCGACCAGCTTCGCCAACCCCGCGCTGTCGGTGGGACGCATGTTCACCGACACCTTCGCCGGCATCGCCCCGTCCTCGGTGGCGCCCTTCGTCGCCTTCCAGCTGGTGGGCGGGGCGCTGGCGGTGGCGCTGGTCCGGGCGCTCTACCCCGACATCGCCACGGCGGCCGCCGAGGTGATCGTGCCCGGCCTCGACAGCGGGGCCGACCGGGATCCGCACGGCAACGGCGCGGCGCGGACCGACCACTCCAGGACAGGAGGGCTGTCGCCGTGACCGACACGCACGAGCCGACCGGGGCGCTCTCCAGGATGGCCGAGGAGCTGTGCTCGGAGCTCCCGGGGGTGTTCAGCGGGCAGACCGTCGAGCGGTTCGTCCTCCAGAGCTACCGGGACCTCGCCCGGACCTCGACCGTCCCCACCTATCTCAGCGTGCTCACCCGCAAGTTCGCCCGTGAGCGCCTCAGGGCGCTCGGCCAGTCGGAGGGATCCGTGACGAAGGACGTACCCGAGGTGCTGTTTGTCTGTGTCCACAACGCCGGCCGCTCCCAAGCCGCCATGGCGCTGCTGGACCACCACGCCCGAGGGCGCGTCCACGTCCGCTCCGCCGGCTCGGCGCCGGCGGAGACGGTCAACGAGGCGGTGGTGGCCGTCCTGGCCGAGCGGGGCGTCGACATCGCCGCCGAGTACCCCAAGCCCCTGACCGACGAGGTCGTGCGGGCGGCCGACGTGGTGGTCACGATGGGCTGCGGCGACGCCTGCCCGATCTACCCCGGCAAACGCTATCTGGACTGGCAGCTCGACGACCCGGCCGGCCAGGGCGTCGACGCGGTGCGCCCGATCATCGACGAGATCGACGCTCGCGTCCGGCACCTGCTGGCGGAGCTCACCCCGACGCAAGCCTCGCCCTGACGGGCGGCGCTACCCGCCGTAGCCGACCGGGAGCAGGCGGTCGCCGTCGACCATGCGGTAGTACACCTGCCAGTGGTAGTAGCCGAGGTAGGCCCGCTCGTCGGCCCTCATCTGCTCGGCGTAGGCGGTGACCGCCCGCACGTAGCGGTCGCTGCGGTTGTAGTTGAACAGGGCGTTGGCCATGTTGCCGGGCGCCCCGTTGCGGGCCAGGTAGCGGGCGGCGGCGAGGATCGAGTCGCGGTTGGAGTCGATGTCGCCCCCGGCGCCGTACTGGCTCCACGTCGAGGGCAGGAACTGCATGGGGCCCTGCGCCCCCGCCGTGCTGGTGCCCCGGATGCGGCCCATGCGGGTCTCGACCAGGTGGATGGCGGCCAGGTACTGCCAGGGGGCGCCCAGCTCCGCCTCGGCCGCCCTGTAGTACCCCAGCAGCTCCTCGGCCGGGGCGGGAGCCACGATGCGCCACGGCGGCTGGGCGTCCCGGGGCTTGGTCAGGGCTCGCAGGTCGGCGCCGGCCGCCACGTTGGCCCGCACCGTCGGGTGCAGGGAGGCGGGCAGGCGGCCGAGGACGTCGTCCATCCACTCGGGGCGGGCGGTCAGCTGGCGGTAGGCGGCCTGCTGGGCCACCCCGTGGCGCTCCAGCTCGCCGGGCGGGGTGGCGGGGTCCCGGATGGCCGACTCGCTGGTGCGGACGGCCTCGGCGATGGAGGCGGGGTCGCCCTGGGGCAGGACGGTGACGGCGCCGGCCGCCGGGGCGGTGGGCAGCGG
>JBOGHR010000453.1:0-4821 GCA_050744905.1 Acidimicrobiales bacterium | reverse complement strand
TCCCACCGGGGTGGCCATGCCGCCGGCGGCGGCGGCCGGGGTGAGGGGGGCGGCCGGGCCCTTGGCCAGCACCCGGGCCTTGATCGACGCGTAGCGGGGCTCGCGTTCCTTCAGCAGGGCGAGCAGCGGCGAGGCGATGAAGATCGACGAGTAGGCGCTGGCGGCCAGGCCCACCAGCAGGGCGAGGGCGAAGTCCTCCAGGGTCGCCGCCCCGAGGAGGCGGCCCCCCACCACCAGCAGCGACAGGATGGGCAGGAGGGCGGTGATGGAGGTGTTGAGGGAGCGCATGAGCACCTGGTTGAGCGACAGGTTCACCATGTCGCCGTAGGTCATGCGCCCGGAGGCGGCCAGGCCCCTGGTGTTCTCGTCGATCTTGTCGAACACCACGATGCCGTCGTAGATGGAGTAGCCGAGGATGGTGAGCAGGGCGATCACGGTGGCCGGCGTGACCTCGAACCCCGACAGCGAGTAGACGCCGACGGTGACGAGGATGTCGTGGAACAGGGCGGCCAGGGTGGCGATCGCCATCTTCCACTCGAAGCGCAGGGTGATGTACAGGGTGATCGCCACCAGGAAGAACACCAGGGCCCGGCGGGCCTTGTTGGTGATCTCCTCGCCCCACGTGGGGCCGACCTCGTTCACGCTGACCTGGCCGGGGGGCACGCCGGCCAGCTCGCCGAGGGCGGCCGACACCTCGTCGCGGTCCTCGGGGCGGTCCTCCAGGTCGGCCTGGACCCGCACCGTGTCCCCGCCCAGGACCTGGACCTTGGCGTCGGCCAGCCCCAGCGGCTCCAGGGCGTCGCGGGCGTCGGACACCGACACGTCGGGCGCGTCCACCTCCCAGGCCGTGCCGCCCTCGAAGTCGATGCCGAAGTTGAGCCCCTGGAGGGCGAGCGACCCCATCCCGGCGGCGATGACCACGCCCGAGATGACCTGCCACAGCCGGCGGCGGCCGACGAAGTCGATGGACGTCTCGCCGTTGTACAGGCGGGCCCAGATCGACCGCTTGCGCTCGGCCACTCTCACGCCCCCCGCGCCGGGGCGGCGGCCAGGCCCCGGGCCACGCCCAGCCAGCGGGCCTCGGTGAAGACCCGGTTGCGGCCGAGGAGGATGACGAGCGGGCGGGTGAAGAAGTAGGCCACCACCACGTCGAGCACCGTGGACAGGCCCAGGAAGAAGGCGAAGCCCCGCACCGAGCCCACCGTGAGCAGGTACAGCAGGGCGGCGCCCATGAAGGAGGCGACGTCGGCGGTGAGGATGGTGCGGAAGGCGCGGCTGAACCCGCGGTCTACCGACGAGCGGATCGTCTTGCCCGCCCGCACCTCGTCCTTCAGCCGCTCGAAGTACACGACGTAGGAGTCGACGGTGACGCCGACCGAGATGATGATGCCCACCGCGCCGGCCAGGCTCAGCGCCAGCCCGCTCGTCTCGCCCAGCAGGGAGATCACCGACCACATGAGGGCGGCCCACACGCCCAGGCCGAGGATGACGACCAGCCCGAGCGCCCGGTAGTACAGGATCATGTAGACGAGCACGAGAGCCAGGCCGACCAGGCCGGCGGCGATGCCGGCCGTCAGCGAGTCCTTGCCCAGGCTGGCCGAGACGGTCTGCACCGTCTCCGGCTCCAGCTCCACCGGGAGGGCGCCGTAGCGCAGGACCAGCGCCAGGTCCTTGGCCTCCCGCTCGGTGAAGTTGCCGCTGATGACGCCCGTGCCGCCGAACTGCGCCTCCTGGATGACGGGCGCCGACTTGACGACGCCGTCGAGCACGATGGCGACCTGGCGCTGGAGGTTGCGGGCGGCCAACTCGTCGAACGCCTTGGAGCCCTCGCCGGTCAGGGTGAAGTTGACCCGCCACCCCTGGGTGGGGTCGAACTCGGCCCGGGCCGTCCTCACCGCCGTGCCGGTGAGCTCCGTGGGCCCCAGCAGGTACCGGTTGCGCACCTCGCCCCCCACCACCTCGTCGAGGACGACCTGCTGGTCGGGGAGGTCCTGGTCCCGGGGTGTGGTCTGGACGTCGCCGGCCGGCACGGTGGTGGGCGGGGTGGTGGTGCCCGACGGGTCGGCGGGCGGGGCGGTGGTGGTCGCCGGGTCGGCGGGGGCGCTGGTGGCGGCGGTGGGCTCCGGGGCGGTGGTGTCGGTCTGGGGCAGGCGGAGGGTGGCCGAGTTGGCCGCGGCCGTGGTCTCCGGCGTGGCGCCCGGCGCCACCGTCGGCTCGGTGGTCTCCGACGGGCCGCCCGGGGCGGTGGTCGTGGTGGTGGCGACCGAGTCGGGGTCGCCCAGGGCGCTGACCACCGGCCGGAACCGCAGCTCGGCGGTCTGGCCGACCAGGTCCAGGGCCCGGGCCTGGTCCCTCACGCCGGGGAGCTGGACGATGATGTTGTCGCCCTGGCGGCTGATGTCGGGCTCGACCACGCCGAGGGCGTCCACGCGGTTGCGGATGATCTCGATCGCCTGGTCGAGGGCGCCCGACGACACCTCCTTCTTGGGCCGCAGCACGACCGACGCCCCGCCCTGGAGGTCGAGGCCGAGCTGGGGCCGGTTGCCGGCCGCTAACGTGCCGCCCACGGCGGCCACGGCGACCAGCACCGTGAGCGCGAGCGTCAGGCCCGGTCCGCGGCGCATGGTCAGCGGCTGCCGCCGTCGAGGGGCTCGGCTGTCCCCGAGTCGTCCGTGCCCTGGCCGTCGGGCGGCGGACCCCCGGCCTCGCCGGCCCGGGAGGTGACGGCCAGGCGCAAGAACCGCAGCTCCACGCCGGGCGCCACCTCGATGCGGGCCACCTCGTCGTCCAGGTCGGCGATGCGGCCGAAGACCCCGCCGGCGGTGACCACCTCGTCGCCCACCTCCAGCGACCGCACCAGCTCCCGCTGGCGGCGCACGCGCTGCTGCTGGGGGCGGATGAGGACGAACCACATCAGGCCGAAGATGAGGAGGAGGAAGACCAGCTGGTCCATGGCGACGCCTGGATCGGGGACGGGGCGGTCGGCAAGCGTAGCGCGGGGGGACGGCCGGACGGCGGCTACGGAGCGGGTGGACCCGATCAGGCCGACCAGGCGGCGGCCACCTGGGAGCGCAGGGCGGCCAGCCGCCCGGCGACCACGGCGGCCCGCACCCGGCGGACCAGCCCCAGGGTCCACGCCAGGTTGTGGAGGGTCACCAGGCGCGCCGCGCCGGGGTCGCCGACCCGCAGGAGGTGGCGGAGGTAGGCCCGCGACCAGCGGCCGCACACCGGGCAGGGGCAGTCGGGGTCGAGGGGTGAGCCGTCCCCGCGGTGCGCTGCGTTGCGCAGGTTGAGCCGGCCGCCGCCGGTGAGCACCGTCCCGTGGCGGGCCAGGCGGGTGGGCAGCACGCAGTCGAACAGGTCGACGCCCAGCGCCACCGCCTCCACCAGGCCCACCGGGTCGCCCACGCCCATCAGGTACCGGGGCGCGCCGGCGGGCAGCACGGCGGTGGTGGCGGCCAGGGCGGCGAGCATCTCGTCGCGCCCCTCGCCCACCGACAGCCCGCCCACGGCGTGGCCGTCGAAGCCCAGCGCCACCGTGCGCTCGGCGCTCTCGGCCCGCAGCGCCACGTCCACCCCGCCCTGCACGATGCCGAACAGGGCCTGGCCCTCCCGCCGGTGGGCGTCACGGCACCGCCGCGCCCACGCCGCCGTGCGCTCCACCGCCCGGCGGACGTCGCCGGGGGGCGACGGCAGGGGCGGGCACACGTCGAGCACCATGGCGATGTCGGAGCCGAGCGGCTCCTGCACCCGCACCGCACCCTCCGGGGTGAGCCGGTGGGAGGACCCGTCGTAGGTGGAGCGGAAGGTGACGCCGTCGTCGTCGACGGACGGCTCCAGGGAGAACACCTGGTAGCCGCCCGAGTCGGTGAGGACGTGGCCCGTCCACGACGCGAACCCGTGCACCCCGCCCAGGCCGGCCACGACGTCGGCCCCCGGGCGCAGCATCAGGTGGTAGGCGTTGGCCAGGACCACCTCGGCGCCCAGGTCCTCCAGGTCGGCGCTCGACACCGCCCGCACCGCACCCCGGGTCCCCACCGGCATGAAGCAGGGCGTGGCGAAGCTCCCCCGGGCGGTGGTGACGACGCCGGCCCGGGCGGCGCCGTCGACGGCTTCGAGGTCGAGGCGCAGGGCGCCGCCGGCGCTCACCGGGGCGGGCGGCGGCGGCCGACGAGCATGGCGTCGCCGAAGGACAAGAAGCGGTATCCGCCGGCCAGCGCCGTGTCGTAGAGGCGCCGCCAGGCCGGCCCGGCGAAGGCGGCGAGGAGCAGCAGGAGCGACGACCGGGGCAGATGGAAGTTGGTGAGCAGGACGTCGACCACCCGGAAGGAGAAGTCGTCGCGGATGAACAGCCGGGTGGAGCCCGACCGCTGGCCGGTGGCGGCGGCCGACTCCAGGGCCCGCACGGTGGTGGTGCCCACGGCCACCACCCGGCGGGCGGCCCGGCAGGCGTCGAGGGTGGCGGCGGGGACGGCGTAGCGCTCGGCGTGCATGACGTGGTCCTCCGAGCGCTCGGCCGACACGGGCCGGAAGGTGGCGGGGCCCACGGCCAGGTCGACGGCGCGGACGTCCACCCCCCGCCGGCGGCACCGCTCGAGCACGGCCCGGCTGAGGTGGAGCCCGGCGGTGGGGGCGGCCACCGACCCCGGCGTGCGGGCGTAGACGGTCTGGTAGCGCTCGGGGTCGGCCAGCTCGGCGGTGATGTAGGGGGGCAGGGCGAGCACGGCGTGACCGGCCACGTCGCCGAGGACGCGCACCCGCCGGGAGCCGTCGTCCAGGGCGGTGGGGCCGCCCACCGCCACGAGGGGCTCGGCTCCGGGC
>JBOGHR010000452.1:0-2487 GCA_050744905.1 Acidimicrobiales bacterium | reverse complement strand
CGGGCCGCCGGTGGCCCGAGGGCGCGCTGGCGCCCAGCCTGGAGGCGGCGTGCCGGCACTGGCCCGACCGGCCCGCCGTCACCCTGGGCGACGACACGGTCACCTACCAGGCGCTGGGCCGCCGGGTGGCCCGCCTGGTCGCCTCCTACCGGCGCCTCGGCATCTCGCCCGGCGACCGGGTGATCTGCCAGCTCCCCAACCGCCCCGAGCACCTGGTGGCCGTCAACGCCGCGTGGGGCGCCGGCGCCGTCCACGTCGGCACGGACAACGACCTCACCGGGCGCGAGCTGGCGTGGCTGGCCGAGCGCACGGAGGCGGCCGCCCTGCTCTACCAGCCCCGGCCGGGAGCGGACGACCCCATGGGCCCGGCGCGCGCCGTGAGGGCCGCCTCGCCCTCGACGCGGATCGTCCTGGCCGGGCCCGCCCCGGGCGACGAGGCGGGCGAGGCCGACCACCTGCTGGCCGACCTCCTGGCCGGTCCCCGGGAGGCCGAGGCGTGGACGCCGCCGCACGCCCCCGGCGACACCTCGCACCTCCTGCTCACGTCGGGCACCACCGGCGAGCCCAAGGCGGTGCGGGAGACCCTGCCCGCCTGCTGGGCCAAGATGCAGTTCTTCGCCGACGCCTACCGCCCCCGGCCCGACGACGTCGAGCTGCTGTACCTGCCCGTGGCCCACGTGTTCGGGCTGCGCCTGGCCCTGATCACCCTGCTCACCGGCGGGCGGCTGGTGCTGGCCGAGCGCTTCTCCCCCGCCTCCGCCCTCGACCTGGTGGGCCGCGAGGCCGTCACCGTGCTGCCCGGGATGCCGGCCCACCTCACGCTCCTGCTCGACGCCCTCGACCGGGACCGCCACCGGGTCGACTCGCTGCGGTGGGCCATCTCCGCCGCCTCGGCCCTGCCCCGGGGCCTGGTGGACCGGATCTACGACGAGCTGGGCGTCGAGCTCCTCTACGTGTACGGGTGCAGCGAGAACTTCACCGTGCAGACCACCGACCGCCACCAGATCGCCCGCGGCTCGGTGGGTCGCCAGGTGTTCCGGGGGCCGGAGGGGACCCCGCCCGACGGGCGGGTGGCGGTGATGGACCCGGCCACCGGCGAGCTGGTGGCGCCGGGGGCGGTGGGCGAGATCGTGTTCGGGGCCTCCCGCCCGGTGCGGTACTGGCGGGCGCCCGACGCCGCCACCGACGGCTGGTACCACACCGGTGACCTGGGGCGGGTCGACGCCGACGGGTCGGTGTACGTGATGGGCCGGCTCAAGGAGCTGGTCAACCGGGGCGGCCTGCACGTCTCGCCCACCGAGATCGAGACGGCCGTGGTGCGCCACCCGGCGGTGGCCGACGGCGCCGTGGTGGGGACGCCCGACCCCGTCCTGGGCGAGGCCATCTGCGCCTGCGTGGTGCCCGCGCCGGCCGGGCGCCCTCCGGCGCTGGGCGAGCTGCGGGACTTCCTCGCCGCCGACCTGGCCCGCCACAAGCTGCCCGACGAGCTGTGCGTGGTGGAGGCCATCCCCCGCACCAGGATCGGCAAGGTCGACCGGCCCGCCCTGCGGGCCGTCGCCACCGAGGCCGGCCGCCGGCGGGAACGGCTGCGGCCCCGGTGAGCCCCTCCGCTCGGGTCGTGCCGTCCACGGCCGGCGTCGCCGTCGCCGTCCACGAGCTGGGCGGGCGGGGCGCCCCGCTGGTCATGTCCCACGCCGCCGGCTTCCACGGCCTGGTCTTCGCCCCCCTGGCGGCCCACCTGGCCGACCGGTTCCGCTGCGTGTCCTTCGACGGGAGGGGCCACGGCGACACCGTGCTCCCTCCCGGCGTCGAGCTGGACTGGCCGGGGCTGGCCGCCGACCTGCTGGCCACCGTGGACGGGCTGGGCCTCGACCGCCCCCTCGCCTTCGGCCACTCCAGCGGCGGCACCGTGGTGCTGCTGGCCGAGCAGGCCCGGCCGGGCACGTTCGGCGCCGTCTACTGCTTCGAGCCGGTGATCGTCCCCGCCGACCCGCCGCTGGGGCGGGACCAGGCCAACTGGCTGGCGGGGGCGGCCCGGCGCCGGCGAGCCGCCTTCGCCTCCCGGGGCGAGGCCGAGCGGCACTACGCGTCCAAGCCGCCACTCGACGCCCTGGCGCCCGAGGCGCGGCGGGCCTACGTGGAGCACGGCTTCGCCGACGTGGCCGACGCCGACGGCGGCGGGGTGCGCCTCAAGTGCCGCCCCGAGGTGGAGGCGTCGGTGTACGAGATGGCCACCGCCCACGACGCCTACGCACGCCTGGGCGAGGTGGAGTGCCCCGTCATGGTGGCCACCGGCGCGGCCAGCGAGGGCTTCCTCACCGAGCAGGCCGGCGTCCACGCCCGCCGCCTGCCGCGGGGCTCGTGCGAGGTGCTCGACGGCGTGGGCCACTTCGGCCCCCTGGAGCGACCGGGCGCCGTGGCCCGGGCCGCGCGCCGCTTCTTCGACCAGGAGGGGACGCCGTGAACGACCACGCCGACGCCGCCCGC
>JBOGHR010000451.1:0-1504 GCA_050744905.1 Acidimicrobiales bacterium | reverse complement strand
GGTCACGCCGGCTCCGCGGCGGCGGCTGCCACCCGGGCCAGGGCGGCCTCCACGGCGGCGCTGGGCTGGCCCGACGTGTCGATCTCGGTGGCCGTCGCCCATCCGGCCCCGGCGTCGGCCAGCGCCCGGGCCACGTCCTCGGTGGCGTCGGACGGGTCCGACCCGGCGGCCGTCCGTCGCCGGACCCGGTCGGCGGCGACGGCGACCGGGGCGACGCAGCGCAGCTCGACCAGCGCGGCCGAGGCCTCGGTGGCCAGCGCCGCCGCCGCCCGCCGCCACTCCCGGTGGCGCCAGGTGGCGTCGAGCACGACGGTGCGTCCCAGGCCCAGGTGCGCCCGGGCCCGGTCCAGCAGCTCGGCATAGGTGGCGTCCGTCACCTCGGGGGCGTAGAGCCCCCGGCCGAGCGGCGCCGGCGCCGCCGGTTCCACGCCGGCCAGCTCCTTGCGCACGACGTCGGACCGCACCACGACGGCGGCGAGCGGCGCCTGGAGCCCGCGCGCCAGCGTCGACTTGCCGGTCCCCGGGCCCCCGCCCACCAGGACGAGGCGAACCTCGGCCCGGCGCAGGTGGTCGAGGCCCAGCCGCAGCAGGCGGTCGGCGCCCTGGCGCGCCGCGGCGTCGCCCTGGGCCCACCGCAGGCACGCCACCTTGGCCCGCACCTGGGCCCGGTACGCCACGTAGTGGTCGGCCAGCGAGGGCGGCCAGTCGTCGCCCGCGGCCGTGCGGTAGGAGGCGAGGAACGACGCCCCCAGGTCGGGCCGGCCCAGGCGCTCCAGGTCCATGGCCAGGAACGCCACGTCGGCGAGGACGTCGCCGTAGCGGAGCCGGTCGTCGAACTCGAGGCAGTCGAGGACGCGGGGGCCGTCGTCGAGGCAGAAGATGTCGTCGGCCAGCAGGTCGCCGTGCCCGTCGCGCGCTCGCCCGGCCCGCACCCGCTGGTCGAACAGCGGTGCCCGGCCGGCGAGGAAGCGGTGGGCCCGGGCCATCACCTCGTCGGCCACGGCGGCGTCGAGGAGGTCGCCCCGGAACGGCGCCATCTCGGTGGCGTTGGCCTCCCACCTGCCCACGGCGGCGTCGCGCCCGGCGGCCTCCTCCACCGCCGGCGACGACGGGGCCCGGGCGTGGAAGCGGGCGAGAAGCCCGGCCAGGCGGTCGAGGTGGCCGGCGACGGGCTCGCCCGATTCCACCAGGGTCGACAGGCGGCGGTCGTCGGGCATACGGCGCATGACCACCAGGTGGTCGCACAGGCGGCCGTCCACGCCGGTGACGTCGGCCACCCCCAGGTACACGTCGGGCGCCAGCCGGCGGTTGAGCGCCACCTCCCGCCGGCAGGCGGCGAGCCTCGCCTCCCGCCTGCGAAAGTCGAGGAAGCCCAGGTCGAGGGGCTTCTTGAGCTTGTAGGCCCGATCCCCGAGCAGGAACACGACGCCGGCGTGGGTCTCGGCCGCGGTGGCGCGCCCGGGAGCCGCCTGCGGCGCCACCGGCGCAGCGGCCCGCACCCGGC
>JBOGHR010000450.1:0-6606 GCA_050744905.1 Acidimicrobiales bacterium | reverse complement strand
CAGCCCCTCACCGCCCGGGACGTGGCCTTCACCTTCGAGTACTTCCGGTCCCAGACCGTGCCGCCCCAGGTCATCGTCTAGCCCCTGCCCGAGATCGACGAGGTGCGGGCCACCGGCGACCACACGGTGGAGTTCCACCTGACCAGCCCGCTGGCCACGTTCTTCGGCTTCAGCGGGGTCGGCTCGGTCCTCATCGTCCCCCAGCACGTCTGGTCCGGCATCGAGGAGGCGGCCACCGCCACCGACCCGGCCGTGCTCGTGGGCTCGGGCCCCTACCGCCTGGAGTCCTACGACCGGGGCGCCGGCGCCTACCTCTACTCGGCCCACGACGAGTACTTCCTGGGGCAGCCCTTCGTGAGCCGGCTGGAATACCGCCCGGTCGGCGACCAGCTGGCCGGGTGGTGGCGGGCGAGGTCAACGTCGCCAGCGCCTCGGGCGTGCGTCCCGAGGTGCTGGGCCCGTTCCGCGACAACCCCTCCCTCGAGGTGCTCGAGGCGCCGCCGGGGAACTTCGGGAGCGGCCTGTGGTGGAACCTGGCCCGGGGCGGCGCCCTCGCCGACCCCCGGTTCCGGCGGGCGTGCGCCCACGCCATCGACCGCGACGACCTGGTGCAGCGGCTCCACGGCGGCAACGCCGACCCCGGCAACCCGGGGTGGATCCCCGAGCCGAACCCGTTCCACGTGGACGTCGAGCAGTACCGCTTCGACCAGGCCGAGGCGAACCGCCTCTTCGACGACGCCGGCTATGCCCGGCCCGCCGGCGGCGGCGTGCGCCAGGGGCCCGACGGACAACCGCTCCGCTTCTCCTTGCTGGTCGCCAGCCCGCCCCCACCCCTCACCGACCTGGTCGTCAACGCCCTCGGCGAGGTCGGGGTGGAGGTGGCGCCCGAGGCCCTCGACACGCCGGCGTTCAACCGGCGGGTGACCACCGGCGGCTCGGAGATGTCGATCATCGGCTTCGGCGGCATGAACACCGACCACGCCGCCGACTACCTGCGCCAGATCTACTCCTCCAAGACCCAGTCGGTGCAGCACGCCCAGGGCTACGTCAACCCCGACGTCGATCGCCTCTGCGACGAGCAGCTCACCGAGACCGACGAGTCCGAGCGCAAGGAGATCGTGGGCCGCATCCAGAACCTCGTGGCCGACGACCTCCCGCTGCTGCCCCTCGTCTAGCCCCGGGGCTTCACCATCTACGACACGTCGGCGTTCGACCAGTGGTACTACACCGAAGGCGGCGTGGGCGGCACGGTGCCCACCGTCGAGAACAAGCACGTCTTCGTCACCGGGCAGGAGCAAGGCCTCGACATACGCCCCACCCGCTGAGTCACGAACGCGGGCCTTGGTGCCCGATCGCTTCGACAAACCCAGGTGGCGTGGTCTGAGCCGAATCATCCGTCGGTGATCGGCTGGGACTGACCACAGGTGGGGCGGAAGGTCCGGCGATCCCGAAGCGATCTGTTCCCCATCGCACACGCTGGCGCCGACGCCCATCCGGGCATCTCGGGCGGCCGCCGCATGCACAACGGCCGCGGTCGCCGATACCCTGGTGACCGCGAGCGGCGTCTACTTCGAGCTTGTCAGGGCGGCCGCGTCGTCGGCATAGACCGCGACGACGTACCCAGGTACGGCAGAGACATCTTGCGCCGAGGCGGTGATGTTCATAGCCGAGACCTGGAACCAGGCGTCGCCGTGGACGAACGTGGCTGCCTCGCGCGCGCGGTGCACCTCGTCCTTCAGCAGCGACCAATCCGCAAGGTGAACCTTGAAGTGGTCCACGATCGACGTTCTGTCGACGTTGTCGGTTCGGTAGTAGAGATAGGAGCCAGCACCACGGCCTCCGCGCGGACCCTCCAGGTCGTTGCGGTTCATGAGCTGAGCGCCCGGGAAGGTGGGCACTGAGCTGAGGATCCGGTTGTTCCGTTCGATCGCTGCCGGGTCCGGTGTTACCTCGATCCTGGACGACCCACCACATGCGCTTCCGGCGAAGAGACACATCATGACGACACCTGCGCCCCACCGGATCTGCACGGAGCCTCATCGGCGAACGGGGCTCCGGACTTGAACCGCGAGACGGTGGCCCCGCCGACCCGCATGCCTGCCAACAACAGGTTTTTGGCGGCCTCGACCAGGCGGGCGATTCCGATCTCGAAGGACGCGCCGCGCTGGTCGTGACCGCCTCACGATGGTGTGAGACGACCGACGTGCGCGTGGCGGCGTGTTGCACGATGCATCCCGTCGTTCGTCCGAGTGACCCGTCCCTATGTGCCGCTCGGCGCGGTACGGCCGACGGTTACAGGGGCGGGCTTGGCCAGCGCCGATCGGCTGTCCGCTCCGGCCGCAGGCGGGACGGGAGTTTGTGGCGTCGTCGTGCGGTTCTCAGGGCCCTCCGACCCGAACGTCATTCACTGCGTGCCGTGCCAGCGCCCGGAGATCGCGGAGGTCACCCGTCAGGACCGTCCCTCCACCCACGTCGTCGGCCAGGGCGACCACGATGGCGTCGATCGCGGAAGGGGCCCGGACGCGACTCACGGCGGTCCGCATTACCGCAGCCTTGCGGGCAAGGGCCTCGTCGGCGGCGCGGACGTCGCAGGTGCGCAGGAGACGGTTCTCGTGGAAGTCGCGGCGGTGGTCGCCGGTCAGGGCCTCGGTGAGCACCACCGCTGGAACCAGCGCCGGCCACTCGCCTCGCCGCCGAAGCTCCTCGAGACGCGCCCGGTTCTGGACGAGCATCGACAGGCCGCCAGAGTCGAGGACCAGCGTCACGCCGAGCGGCGGCCGCGACTAGCTAGGCGCCAACAGCCCGTTCGCCCATCTCGTTGCGTCGGCTCGCTCCGCCTCGGTGGTCGGGCCCAGCTCCGCCTCGAGCTCGGCCAGGTAGGCATCCAGTTCGGCGATCTTGGCCAGGCGGCTGAGCTCCGCTGCGATGGCGCGTTGCGCGAGGTGCGAGACGTTGAGCCCGACATCCCGGGCTTGCCGGTAGAGGTCGTCGGGCACGGTGATGTTGACCCTCGCCATGCGCATAGGGTACACACTCGACCAGCTCTGCCGATACTCGAGACGGCCGCTGAACGCTTGCGAGACGCCGCTTCTACGTGCCGCTCGGCGCGCCTTTGGCAGCCGAGGCGGTGGCTTCGCACCCCGAACCTGTCGGGGTCGACCGTCGCGTCGATCTGTGGCGATGCGCCGGGGAAGGCCGAGCGCCCCGTGCGGGCATTCCGGGCGGCGGTTCGGTTCGCCGCCCGCCTCGACGGCCGGCGCGACGATCCGGCAACAGGTGCGGCCGCTACTCCGCCTCCACCGTCACCGGGCGGCGGCTCGTCTGCCGCCAGCTGCTCGGGCGTGGCGTTCTCGAACGCCTCGATGGCCGGGTTGATGAACGTGCCGAACGTGATGGTGTGGGGCTCGCCGGTGAAGTTGGACCTGTAGGCCACGGTGTCGCCCGCCGGAAAGGACACCACGGCGGCGCGTTGTGGCTGAGGCGCCTGCGGCCTCGCCTGGTACTGCGACCGCGCGCCGGGTCCGCGGGATGGGACCGATCGGCGGCATCGAACGATGTGCCGTCCAAAAGAAGCCTTCCCGCTTCCCGGGTCGCTCGAGCGCCATGACCTCGCGGCCCTCCTTGGAAACGGTTCGAGAGAGGGCTCGTCCCCCGTTGCTAGTTGGGAAGAACGGCGACCGCGGCGACCGCCCGCGGCGGAGGGTTGCTCCCCGACGAGCAATGGAACGGCGCGTTCCCGAAGGCGAAGATCCCGCCGTCCTCGGCGACCATCAAGTAGCCGGACCCTGCCCCGACCATGCCCGTCACCGGCCGATTGAGACGGGTCGCTCCCATGGAGCCGTAGAAGGCGGCGTCGAAGGCGAAGATTCCGCCATCGGAGGCGACGAGCCAGTAGCCGCTGCCGTCGACGGCGGGGACGAGCGACTGCACGGGAGCGTTGAGGCGGGCGGCGCCCATCGATCCCCGGAACACGGCGTCGCCGAAGCTGAAGATGCCGCCGTCGGAGGCCACCATGTAGTACCCGTTGCCCGCGCGGGTCGGGATGGAGTCGAGCACCGGCCCGTTGAGCCGGAGGTCGGACATGTCGCCGTGGAAGGCGGCGTCGCCGAAGGGCAGGACCCGGCCGCGGGCTGTGCCCGGCCGTGGTGGTGACGGGATGGGAGCTGACCGACTCGGCGGGGAACGGCACCCGCCCCAAGGTCGAGGTGCGGGTGCGGCTCGAGGCTGGTCGACGAGGACGCTGTGGGCGGTGCGGCACGGTATCGCCGTGGTTCGACCGTGGTGACGGCGAGCGCCCGTGGCGCCACGTGGACGTGGGCTACGCCACCTGCGAGTTGGTGGTCGACGCCCCACGGGTGAGCTGCGCCGACCACTGCGTCACCGTGGCCCAGGGGCGTGACCCACGGGAGGATCAGTTGTCCCCTCTTTCCAAGGTCGAGAGCCTCCGCGGATCCCAGGGCGGTTCAGACGTCGATCATGGGAGGCAAGTAGCGCACGCATAATGTCATCAACGCAGCACTCCACGTTCCTCATGGAGAGTGATTGCTACGGTGTACCGGCTCAGATTCGGAACGGAAACGTGGATCGGGCGGCGGATGTCCCACCTGCTGCGACGGAACCGACCACTGGCTGCGGCTTTGGTGGCCGGTGCGGGCCTCACCCTCTTCGTCGGCATCCTGCCTTTCGTCCACTTCGCCCATGACGAACCCAACCTCCACTTGGCGCTCGAGGTAGCCGAGGGCGGTATCGCTGGCGTCCTCGCCTACCTGGCCGCCAAGCGCTACCGGGCGACTGGCCGGCTCCAGGACGCCGTCCTGGCTTGGGCCTTCTCCGTCTTCGCCTTCGTCAACCTGTTCCTATCGGCGGGACCGCTGGTGTCCGAGCACGAGCGGCCGGGCGGCTGGCTGACGTGGGCCACGCTGGGAGCCCGGTTCGCCGGTGTCACCGCAGTGTGCGCCGGCGCCCTGGCCGGTGCTCGAGCCGCTCCTCCATGGACCAGGCTGCGGTGGGCGCTGCTCGCAACCACAGTGGGAACGGTGGCTGGCGTGGGTCTGGCCGCGTCGGCGGCCGGCGCATGGTTGGCGGCGCCGGTCGACCTGTCAGTGTCGCCAGGGTCCCGCGTCACGCCGTGGGTGGTTGGCCACCCGGTGGTCCTAGCCGTCCAGGTGCTCGCCCTCGGCCTGTACTCGGTAGCTGCGGTCAGCTTCACCCGCCAGGCCCAGGAGCGGGACGACCAGCTGCTGCGGTGGTTGGGAGCCGGTGCCGCCCTCGGCGCCTTCGCCCGGGTCAACTACTTCCTCTTCCCGTCGCTCTACTCCAGCTTCGTCTACACCGGCGACCTCCTCCGTTTCGGCTCATACCTGTGCTTCCTCGTCGGCGCGGCCCGGGAGGTCGACCGCTACTGGCAGGACCAGGCCTGTCTCGCCGCCATGCAGGAGCGCCGCCGACTGGCCCGCGACCTCCACGACGGCCTGCCTCAGGAGCTGGCCTTCATCCGCTCACAGACGGTGGCCCTGGCCGAGGGCATGACCTACCCCGGGATGACTCAGCACCTGGCGGACGCCGCCGAGCGGGCCCTGGCCGAGTCCCGCCGGGCCGTCGACGCCCTCGCTGGTGACCCCGCTGATGCCGACCCCTTGCCCTCGGCCCTGGTGCGGGCCGCCGAGGAGGTGGCCACCCGGGCCGGCGCCGTCGTGAAGCTGGAGGCCGAGACTTCGCCGGTGGTCCCGCCGACGGTGCATCAGGCGCTTACCCGGGTGACCCGCGAGGCGTGCAACAACGCCGTCCGCCACGGCGCCGCCACCACCCTGCTGCTCCGCCTGTCCGATTCGGACGGCCACCTCCACCTGACCATCGCCGACAACGGCACCGGCTTCGACGTGGAGACGGTGCAGCGGGGCTACGGGTTGCGCAGCATGCGCGAGCGCGTGGAGGCGCTGGGCGGCGAGCTGCAGGTCACTTCGGAGGAACGGCAGGGGACGATCGTGGGGGTGGACCTGCCTGCCAGCGAGACCGACGTCTAGGTGAGGTGAGGTGAGGTAGGCCGCTGGTTGCTGGTCCGGGTGGGCGTGGAGACGCTGGGCCGCAGCTTTCTCGTCCTTTCCACATCGCCACTCGGGGTCCTCTGGCCAGCGGCCCCCCGGGCCCTCAACGCGGACGGGTGCCTTTCTCACGAGCGACGATGGTCTGGAAATGTCATCTCTGAAGGAGCGCTCTTTGTCAATACTGCGCCGGCCCTCCGGGCCGGCGCCTTTGGGGGTTGACAGCGTGTCCGAATGGCCGGTCGTCCTGTTCTCGGGCGCGACCAGACCCCCTCCTCTGCCCCGCAGGCAGGGAGGGCGGTCAAGGCCGGCCGCAGGCCGCCCGTAGGGGAAGCCTTGACGGCCCGGTCAGCTGCGCCGACACAATGGTCCGGGAAGCCCGGCAGGGCTTCCTGTGTGCGCCTTGTCGTTGGTGACGAAGGCTCTCCTCTTCTCGGTGGTCATCCCTGAAGGAGCGCTCTTTGTCAAGTGCTGCGCCGGCCTTGGCCGGCACCTTTTGGATGTTGATCGGGCATCGCGACGGCTCGTGGGCCTGGGTCCGGGCGCGTCGAAGTTCGCCTCGAAG
>JBOGHR010000449.1:0-6839 GCA_050744905.1 Acidimicrobiales bacterium | reverse complement strand
GGCCGGGACGGGGCCGGCGCTGGCGCTGGCTGGCCGTCGCCGCCGTGGCCATGGGCCTGCTGATCATCGCCCTGGCGGCCTGGCTGACCGGCGGGCCCGACATCCCGCCCCGCAGCGTGGCCGACGTGGGGTTCACCGACCGGGCCGATGCGGTGTGCGCCGATGCGCTGCCCCGCCTGCGGGCCGACCGTCCCGAGATCCGCGAGGACACGGGCACGCCGGAGGAGTTCGCGGCCCGCATCGAGCGGGCCGCCGACGGGCTGGCGGGGGTGGCCGGCGACCTGCGGGCCCTGCCAATGGACGCGGCGGACGCCGCCGAGGTCGACCGCTGGCTCGACGACTGGGATGCCTACGTCGAGGTCGGCCGCCGCTACGCCGAGCGCGTCCGGGCCGGCGACGAGGACGCCACCGAGGAGGTGGAGTCGGAGGGCTCCCGGATCTCGACCCGCATCTTCGTCTTCGCCCGGTCCAACGGCATGCCGTCCTGCGCCCTGTAGCACCCGGGCGGACCACCGGCCTCCCGGCGTCGGGGGCGGACCTCTAGGCCCGCCCCACCACCGTCTCGATGAGGGTGCGCTGGAGGCTGGGAGGGAAGGGCCCGCCGGGGTTGAGGAACACCAGGCGGGTGACCGTGTCCCCGTCCAGCACGACCACCAGGTCCTGGAAGATCGGGATCTCCAGGTCCTCCACCTTCATGGTGAAGTTCATCCGCTTCGCCGTGGTCGCCTGCCCGAGCGCCGGGACGTCGAGGGCCGAGACGGTCACCGGGCCGGGCACGCCGCCCTCGGGAGCGCTGCGCACGGCGTCCGCCGAGATGGCCTCGCTGAGGCAGCGATCGAGATCGGCCCCCGCCAGGGCGGCGCCGATGGCCTGGACCCGGTCCTCGGGGAGGTACTCGACCGTGGACCGGGCCTGGGTGGCCAGGCCCTGGAGGAAGGTGGGCGAGGTGGCGATCCCCAGCGCCTGGTCGCCGGCGGGGACGCCGAGGCAGGACAGCAGGTCGTTCCACGTCAGCTCCAGGGCCAGCCCGGCGGTGGGATCGTGCTCGCTCCAGCCGTCCGGGAAGTCCTCCTGGCGCAGGACGGCCGCCTCGGCCTCGGCCAGGCGCACGGGGTCGGCCGAGGGGGGGACGGTGGACGTGGGCCCCGACGTCTCGGAGGTCCCCTCCTCGGTGGTGGAGGGGCCGGTGGTCGTGGTGGTGGTGGCGGCGCCGTCATCGCCGTCGTCGCCGCAGGCCACCAGCAGGACGCAGGCGGCCAGGGCCAGGGCCATGGCACGGCGGGCAGCAAGGGTGGAGCGCAAGGGATGTTCCTCTCGGGTCGGATGCGGAGTCGGGAAGGCCACCTCAGGCCACGGGGCGGATGTCGGACCCCGCCCGGGAGCCGGTGACGAACAGCTGCTTGTTGTCGTCGGCCGTCGGGTACTGACCGGGCGTGAAGTACCACTCGTCCAGGACCCGGCGGCGGAACGCGAGGAAGCTCCGGGGGTAGTAGAGGGGCAGGACCGGGACGTCGGCGGCCACGATCTCCTGCATCCGGGCCACCAGGCGGCGGCGCTCCTCCTCGTCGAAGGTCGTTCGCTGCCGGTCGGCGGCCTCGTCGAACTCGCGGTTGACGTAGCTCGTCGCCCCGGTGAGCGAGGGTGGCACCTTCGACGAGAACACGACCCGCAGCACGTCGGGGTCGGCGTTGGGGCCGCCGGGCGCGGGGCCGGGGAAGGGCAGCACCACCATGTCGTAGCCGCCGAAGAGCTTGTTGCCGAACAGCTCGGGGCCGATCTGGACCGGCCGGGGGTCCAGCTGCACGCCGACGGCCCGCAGGGCGGCCACGATGACCTCGCTCAGGGCCACCTCGGCGTTGTCGAAGCGCAGCTCGAAGCGCAGGGGGCTCCCGTCGGGGTGCCTCCGCACGCCGTCGGGCCCGGGCCCGTACCCGGCGCCGTCGAGGAGGGAGTTGGCCGCCGCCACGTCGTGCTCGTACTGGGGGACGGGCACGAAGAAGGGGTTCTCGGGGCTGAGGAACCCCGGGTTGCCCGGCAGGCCCTTGCCCGCCGCCAGCCTGGACACCAGGTCGTTGCGGTCGATGGCCAGGGCGCAGGCCCGGCGGAAGGCGGGGTCCGACACCGCCGTCTCCCGGCCCAGGTTGAAGTACAGGGCGTGCGTCCATGCCCCGTCCTGGGTGACGATGCCGAACTCGTCGCCCCGCTGGAACGGCGCCAGGATGTCGTCGCGGAGGCCGAGGCCGGTGGCCGCGTCGGCCGTGCCGGAGAGCAGGGCGGCGAAGGGGTCCTCTAGGGCGTTCATCTCGATGCGCCCGACGTAAGGGTGGCCCAGGAAGTAGTCCTCCCTCGCCTCGTACAGCAGGGGCCCGCCGTCGTCGCCGTAGGAGGCGAGCCGGTAGGGCCCGGTCCCGACCAGCACCTCGGTTCCGATGGCGGCACCGGGATCGTCGATGGACGACCAAACGTGGCGGGGGATGACCGGCAGGGCACCGGCGACCTGCTCGGCGAAGGTCACCAGCGGCTGAGCCAGCACGATCTCGACCGTTCCGGCGTCGGGGGCGGACACGCCGGCGATGCCCTCGGGCGGCTGGACGAGCACCGGCGGGGAGAGGGACCCCTGGGCCGCGTAGTACTCGAAGGTGAAGACGACGTCGTCCGCGGTCAGCGGCCTCCCGTCGCTCCAGGTGACCCCCTCGCGCAGCGAGAAGCGGTGGGTGAGGTGATCGTCGGAGACCTCGTGCGACCGGGCCAGCCACGGCAGCAGCGTGCCACTGCCGTCCTTCCACAGCAGCGTGTCGTAGAGCAGGGTCATCTGGTTGTAGCCGGGGCCGCCGTTGGAGGCGAACGGCGAGGGGAAGCCGAGGGCGCCGTGGCTGAGCCGGAGGGTGGGCCGCCCGCCGCCGGCGCGCCCGCTGACGGAGGACCCGGAGCAGGCGCCGAGTACAGCGGTGCCGGCCGTGCCGGCCAGGGCGAGCACCATGAACCGGCGCCGGTCCAGGAGGTACCCGGACGGGGGGCGGGCGGCGTCGGTCATCCGGGGCTCCACGGGCGGTGGAGGCCGGGGGCGGCAGGCGGCGGCGGGGTCCTCACGACGACCGCAGCCAGCGGGGGTTGAACACCGGCTCGAGGGCCACGCCCACGAAGGTGAAGGCGGTGACGGTCGCCGCGATGGCGAGGCCGGGCGGCAGCACCCACCACGTCCACATGTCGCTGAAGTAGATGCTCTGCTGGCTGAGGGCCCGGTTGAGCATGAGGCCCCAGCTGATGTCGCTGGGGTCGCCCAGGCCCAGGAAGGCGAGGCTGGCCTCGATGGCGACGGCCAGGCCGGCCCAGTTGACGAACCCCACCAGCAAGAGCGGGCCCAGCCCGGGCACGACGTGGCGGCGGAGCACGTACAGGGGCCCGGCGCCGAACCCGCGGGCGGCGCCCACGAAGCCCCGCTCCCGCAGGGCCAGCGCCTGGCTGCGGAGGATGCGGGCGTTGGGCGCCATGCCCAGGAAGGCGATGATCAGGAGCACCGCGGCCCGGCTCTCGCCGGCGAGGGAGGCGATCAGCACCAGCAGCGGCAGGCCGGGAAGGGCCAGCAGGAACACGACGAGACGGTTGCCGATGCCGTCCGCCGGTCCCCCGACGAGCGCCGGGAGGACGCCGAGCAGGATGGCCCCGACCATGGCGAGGGTCGCCGCGAACACCGCCACCAGCAGCGACGAGCGGGCGCCGAAGACCAGCTGGGCGAAGATGTCGCGGCCGGGGACGTCGGTCCCCAGCCAGTGGCCGCCGGAGGGCTCCTGGAGGGCCGGTCCGGTGATGGCCTTGGGATCGTGGGACGCCATGAGGGGGGCGGCGAGCGCGGCCAGGACCAGCAGGGCGAGAATCGACAGGCCGGCCACCAGGAGCGGCGAGAGCAGGGCGGGGCGGCGGGGCGGCGGCGGGGGGTTCTCGACATCGGCCAAGCCGGGCCGCGGGTCCTCCGGCGCCGCCAGGGTGGTGGTGCTCACCGGGCCGTCCGGGGGTCCAGGCGGCGGTAGAGCAGGTCGACCAGCGCGTTGATGGTCACCACGCTGACGCTGACGACGAGGAAGGCGGCCTGGATGGTGGGGTAGTCGCGGGCGCCGATGGCGCCGAAGAGCAGCCCGCCCAGGCCCGGGTAGGAGAACACCCGCTCCACCAGCACGTCGCCGGTGAGGGCGAACCCGAGCTGGAGGGCGGTGAGGCTCACGACCGGGAGCAGGGCGTTGCGGGCCGCGTAGCGGTACTTGAGGTGGCGGGGCCGCAGGCCCTTGGCCCGGCCGACCAGCAGGTAGTCCGAGCCCAGCTCGCTCACCATGCCCGCCCGCATCACCAGGTAGTTGCCCACCGTGAGCCCCACGGAGAGCACGATCAGGGGGAGGAGGAGGTGGCGGCCGATGTCCACCACCCGCTCCACGGGCCCGAACGAGCTCGAGAAGGGCGTCTCCGCCCCCCCCAGGGGGAGCCAGTCGAGCTGCACGGCGAACACGAACAGCAGGAGCGAGCCCAGCAGGAACGTGGGGAACTCCCGCACGGCGAGCAGCGTCGTCATGAGGATGCGGTCCATGGGCCGGTCGCGGCGCCAGCCGGAGTGGATGCCGGCGACCAGCCCCACCACGGTGGCCACCATGATGGAGCCGCCGATCAGCAGGAGCGTCCAGGGCAGGCGGCGGGCGATCTCGTCCACCACCGGCGTGTTGGTGACGATGGAGCGGCCCAGGTCCCCGCGCGCCAGGCGGGCCAGGTAGTCGCCGTACTGCTCCAGCAGCGGCTTGTCGAGCCCGTAGTACTCCTCCAGTCGGTCCACTGCCTGCTGCCCGTGGACGAACCCCGACGAGCCCCGGGCCAGCAAGGCCTCGACGGGGTCGCCGGGCATGGCCCGGGGGAGCAGGAAGTTGAGCGTCATGAGCACGAAGACGGTGGCGAGCCAGGCGGCCAAGGCACCGGCCGGCCGCCTCCAGCGCCTGGCGGGGCGCCGGTCGGGCGCACCGGGTACCGGGACGACCGTCCCCGCACCCGGCGGGGGCGGAGCGATGGTGGCGGTCATCCCACCGATGGGTGGTCGCCTTCCGGCGAGCGGCACCGAGACGCCCTGGCGGCAACCAGGGCGCCGCCGAGCAGCGCCAGGGCAACCATGCCCGGAGTCGAGCCTCCGGTGAAGGCGAGCGCCTCGCCGCCGCTGCCGCGGGACGTCGACGTGCCGGCCACGGCCGTCGTGGCGTCCTGCGGCCCGGTCGTTCCGGATGCCGCCGGGGCCGCGGTGCCGGCAATCGAGGCGGCGCCCGGCGAGGAGCCGCCGCCGGCCGACGTCGTCGCCGGCACCGACGACGACGTCGTCGTCGTCGAGGAGGAGGAGGTCGTAGCCGCGGCGGCCAGGGTCACGCCGCAGCGCGACTGGCCGATGACCAGTTCACCAACGGCGGTGGGACCGAGCATGCTCAGGCGCACGGCGTTCACCGTGAGCGAGCCGTCAGCCGCCCGCACCTGCTCGTTGAACACCACCCGGAAGCTATCGCCGATGTGGTCGAGGGTGCCGCTGCGCTCGGTGTTGGGCGCCGGACTGGTGCCGATCGCTTCGGTGGCCGCGGGCTCCCCCTCGTCGTCGAAGCTGGTGGCAAGCGTCCCGCCCGTGATCGTCGTGGAGCCGGTGGTGCCCGCCGGGGAGGCCGAGCAGGTGCTCCTGATCGCCTCGTACCGGAAGGGCCAGGGGGGATCCTCGGTGGCCCCGGTGATCGACACCGAGCTGGTGACCGATCCCTCGGCCCCGGTCGTGCCCTGGGTGCGGGCGGTGATCGGTCCCGAGAGGAACAGCACCGCGGGCCCCGCCCGCGCCTCGCCCGACTCGACGGTCTGGGTGATGGGCGAGGAGGAGCCGGTGACCGGGAGCGTCACAGCGGGCGCCGGCCCACGGACGACGGGTGCGCCGCCGAAGAACGAGACGCTCGCGTGGTAGCCGAACGCTCCCCCCGCCACCGCCGAGACGGTCTGCGCCTGGGCGGTGAACGACGAGGCCCGGGCCTCGACCGCCAGCCCGGGCGCCAGGAGGGCGAGTGCGGCGGAGGGGTCGGGTTGCGGCTCCGCCACAGGAGGCGGCGGGGTGGGGTCCTGGGGTGGGGTTTGCGCCGGTGGCGGAGGGGTCGCTGCGGCCGTCTCGGCGGCGCCCGCCGAAGTCGGCGCCGGCTCGTCCGGCTCCGGCTCCTCAGTCGGCGCTGGCTCGGCGCTCGACGGCACCGACGTGGCCGCCGTGGCCGGCGTCGCCGAGGCGCCGCAGCGGGACTGGGCGAGCACGATCTCGCCCACCGACGACGGTCCGTGGAGCAGGACCCGAACGGCGCTGACGACCAGCGTCCCGTCGACCACCTGCTGGTCGTTGAGCACCAGCGTGAACCGCTCGCCGGAGTCGGTGCCGGTGATCTCGTGCGTCGTCCCGGGCGGCGGTTCCGCCGGCAGCTCGACGGTCTCCTCGCCGGAGGCGACGAGCCGCCCCCCGGTGAGGCGGGTGGAGCCCGTCGAGCCGTCCTCGCCGGCGACACAGGAGCTGCTCACCCCCGCGGCGGTCAGCCACCCCCCCAGCGCGTCGACTCGGACGGCGGTGGCCGAGGTCGTCAACGACCCCCGTGCCCCGGCCCTCCCGACGCTGGTGACGGTGAGCAGCCCCGTGCGCAGGAAGCTCCCCCCGTAGGCGACGCTCCCGTCGGGGTGGGCGGCCACGGCCGATGGCGCCGAGTCGCGCACGCGGCCGCCACCGGGCGCCGCGGTGACCTCGGGCGCCGGCCCTGAGGTGACCGGCGCTCCGCCGGCGACCGAGACGCTCGCCCGCTGCCCCAGCG
>JBOGHR010000448.1:0-1543 GCA_050744905.1 Acidimicrobiales bacterium | reverse complement strand
GTGTGGGAGCGGCCGCCGGTGGGGGAGCGGCGGCTGCCGCCGGGCCCGCCGCCGCCGGCGTGGCTGCGGTGATGGTGCCGGTGGGGGCGGCCAAGGCGCTGGCCGGCAAGGCCGCCAACACCACGAGCCAGGCAAAGCCCGAGTCATGAGCGAGCGCCGCTATCGCCTCGACCCCCAGGACCGCACGGGCTGGATGTACGGCCTGGCCGGCCCGCAGATCATCACCCTCGGCCTCGGCATCGTCGTCTCCGTCCTGCTCATGCAGGGCGGCGCGCCGCTGCAGGCCGCGGCTGCGGTCATGGGCGTGTGCGCCGTGCTGGCCCTGGTGCGTATCGGCGGGCGATCGGTCCTGGAGTGGGTGCCGTCGGTGTGGCGCTGGGCCGGCAGCGGGGGCGGCAAGGGCCAGCTGTGGCTGGCCCCGCTCACTCGGGCCAGCTCGCCCGAGGTGGCCACGCCGCCCCTGCCGCCGCCCCTCGCCGGCCAGGTCATCCTGGTAACCGGCGAGGACAGCGCGGCGCCCATCGCCGTGGTCCACGACGAGAAGGCCGACACCTACGCCGCCACCCTGCGGGTGACCGGCCGCCAGTTCGCCCTCGTGGAGCGAGGCGAGCAGGAAAACCTGCTGGCCATGTGGGGCGACGCCCTGGCGCCGTTCTGCCAGGAGCGGGGGCCGGTGGTGGAGGTCCGTTGGAGCGAGTGGGCGGCGCCGGCGGGGATGGAGGAGCAGCACGCCTACCTGGCCGAGCACATGATCGACGATCCCCAGGACCCCGCCGTGGTGTCCTACCGCCAGCTGCTGCGCACCAGCGCCCCGGTGGCCACCCGCCATGAGGTCCTGGTCACCGTGGTGGTCTCCGGCGGTCGGGTCAAGGCCCGTACCGCCGGCGCCGACCGGGGGGCGGTGGCCATCGAGACCGTCGTCAACGAGGTGCGGCTGCTGCGGATGCGCCTGGAGCGGGCCGGGCTGGCCGCATCGGCCCCGCTGACGCCTCACGAGCTGGCCCGGGCCCTGCGGGTGCGCCTCGACCCCACCGTCATCCCCACCCTCGACCGCCGTGGTCGCAGCCTTGGCGACCGGGCCGGGCTGGTCGAGCCGGCCGACGGCGGTCCCCTGGCCGCCAAGGCGACGTGGAAGCACTGGCAGGTCGACGGCTCGTTCCACCGGGCCTTCTACTTCCGGGAGTGGCCCCGCTCGGAGGTGGGGGCCACGTGGATGTCGGACCTGCTTCTCTACGGCGACGCGGTGCGGACCATCGCCGTCTCCTACCAGCCGGTGCCGCCACGGGTCAGCCAGCGCACCATCACCCGCCAGGCCGCCAAGCTGGAGTCCGACGCCGAGCACCGGCGCAAGACGGGCTTCCGCGTCGGCGCCCATCACCGCCGGGCGGCCGAGGCGGTCGAGGAGCGGGAGGAGGAGTTGGTCGCCGGCTTCGCCGAGTTCGAGTTCGCCGGCCTGGTCACGGTGGCGGCGGCCACCGAGCCGGGCCTGGAGAAGGCGTGCGCCGACATCGTGCAGGTGTCCGCCGGCTGCAAGATCGAGCTG
>JBOGHR010000447.1:0-2649 GCA_050744905.1 Acidimicrobiales bacterium | reverse complement strand
ACCTTCATCCGAGCCATCGGGACGCCCCAGGCGCGCTCGGTGTGGATCCCGTAGCGAGGGCCCATGTCCTCGCGGGTGGCCGGGTCGCTCTCGGACTCGAGCCAGTCGAGCGCCTCCCGCGCCGAGTCGACCGCGGGACGTTCCGGCTCGTCGAGCGCCATCGTCGGATCGTACAGCGAGGCCCGGTGGCGCCCGGCTGGTCGAGCAGCGAACGATGCTGCAGCACCGGCGGGGACCGAAATGGTTGCCCTCCAACCATCTCGGTCCCCGCGAGTCCCGAGATCGGCTCGATCGAGCGACGACGGCCCCGCCTCAGCAACCAGAACGGTCCCCGGGTCTCCGCCCACGAGGCCCGGGAGAGTTGAGCGGACGCGGCCTGGGGACCCGACCTGCCGCTACGCCGTCACCCGCTCGAGCCGCACCGCGCACTGCTTGTAGTTGGGCTCGCGGGAGATGGGGTCGAACTCGTTGAGCGTGAGCCGGTTGGCGCACTGCTCGTCGAAGTGGAACGGCACGAACACCTCGCCCGCCCGCACCGTGCGGGTGACCCGGACGCGGATGCGGTCGACGGCCCCCCGCTCCGACACGATGCGCACCAGGTCGCCCGAGTGGATGCGCAGCGTGTCGGCGTCGGTGGGGTGCACCTCGACCCACCCCTCGGGCGCCAGGCGGTCGAGGATCTCGACCCGACCGGTCTTGGTGCGGGTGTGCCAGTGCTCGACGGTGCGGCCGGTGTTGAGCAGCAGCGGGTACATCCTGCGGGGACGGTCGCTGATGGGCTTGGGCTCGACGCATCGGAGCTGCGCCCGGCCCGTGGCGGTCGGGAACCGCCAGTCGGCGTACAGCCGGGCCGTGCCCCCGAGCGGCACCGACGGGTCATCGGACGGGCACGGCCACTGCACGCCGCCGGCGGCGTCGATGCGGTCGTAGGTGATCCCGCTGTAGTCGCACAGGCGGCCGGCCGACACCCGGGACCACTCGGCGAAGGCGTCCTCGGGCGTGCGCCACCCCGGGTAGAGCTCGCCGGCGACGCCCAGCGCCCGCGCCAGGGCGAGGAAGATCTCGAAGTCGGGCTTGGCCTGGCCGGGCGGCTCGACCGCCTTGCGCACGCGGGACACCCGCCGCTCGGCGTTGGTGTAGGTCCCCTCCTTCTCACCCCACACGGCGGCGGGCAGGACGACGTCGGCCAGCTCCGTCGTGGGGGTGGCGAAGCCGTCCTGCACGACGAGCAGGTCGAGGTTGCGCAGCGCCGTCTCCAGGCGGGCCCGGTTGGGGAACGACACCACCGGGTTGGTGGCGATGACCCACAGGCCCCTGATCGTCCCGTCGAGGACGCCCTCCACGATGTCGGGGTAGGCCCGCCCCCGCCCGGTGGGCAGCCGCTCGGGCGCCACGCCCCAGAGGGCGGCGATCTCGGCCCGGGCCGCCTCGTCCTCCCACGGCCGGTACCCGGGGAGGGTGGCGGTGGCGCCCGCCTCCCGGGTGCCCATGGCGTTGCACTGGCCGGTGATCGAGAAGGGGGCGGCGCCGGCCCGGCCGACGTTGCCGGTGATCAGGCACAGGGTGTTGAGCAGGGTGACGGTCTCGGTGCCCTGGACGGAGTGGTTGACGCCCATGGTCCATCCCACGAACCCCCGCTCGGCCCGCCCGAAGGCGAGGGCGGCGGCCCGCACGTCGTCGGCCGGCACGCCGGTGTCGGCCGCCACCCGGTCGAGGCCGTAGTCGGCCACGTGGGCGGACAGCTCATCGAACCCCTCGGTGTGGTCGGCGACGTAGCGCCGGTCGACCAGCCCCTCGTCGATGACGACCTTGATCATCCCGTTGATCAGGGCGATGTCGCTGCGGGGGCGCACCGGGAGGTGGAGGTCGGCCATCATCGCCGTCTTGGTGACGCGCGGGTCCACCACGATCACCGTGGCCCGGCGGTTGTCCAGCACCCGCGGCGCCAGCAGCGGGTGGTTGTCGGCGATGTTGGCCCCCACCAGCAGGATGCAGTCGGCCTGGTCGAGGTCGGCGTAGGCGCCCGGCGGGCCGTCGCTGCCGAAGCTGCGCTTGTAGCCCGACACCGCGCTGGCCATGCACAGGGTGGTGTTGCCGTCGTAGTGGCGCAGCCCCAGCCCGGCCCGCACCAGCTTGCCCAGGGCGTAGAACTCCTCGGTGACCAGCTGGCCGGTGCTGATGACGGCCACCGACTCGGGCCCGTGGTCGGCCAGCAGCCGGCGGAACGCCACCACCGTGGCGCCGATGGCCTCGTCCCAGCTGGCCGGCTCCTGGGCGCCCCCCGGGGCGCGGCGCACGAGGGGAGTGGTGAGCCGGCCCTCGGCGGCGATGGTCTGGTGCTCGCACAGCCCCTTGGGGCACAGGCGGCCGGTGTTGACCGGGTGGTCGGGGTCGCCCTGCACGGCCACGGCCCTCCCGTCCTTGACGCCGAGGTACATGCCGCAGCCCACCGCGCAGTAGCCGCACGTGGTGCGGACCCACCGGTCGGCGGCCCGCGTCTCGTGGAGGGGGCCGAAGCGCTCGTCGACGACGTAGGCGCGGGCGGGGCTCATCGCCGGCTGAAGAAGCCGCCGGCCACCCGGAAGGGCACCACGGTGACGTAGAAGAGGTAGCGGCCGGCCAGCTCGCCCAGGGCGGCCAGCCCTAGGG
>JBOGHR010000446.1:0-1702 GCA_050744905.1 Acidimicrobiales bacterium | reverse complement strand
AGGTGCGGGCGGGGGCCGGGGGCGCGGCCGGCGCCGGTCCGGGGGGCGACGTCGAGGCCGAGCTGCCCGAGGCCGTGGCCGAGGCGGCCGCCCACGTGGCCGAGGTGGTGCTCGAGCTGCGGGACCTGACCATGGAGTTCGGCGGCGTCGTGGCCCTCGACCGGGTGTCGGTGGCCGTCGAGCGGGGCCTGATCTTCGGCATCATCGGCCCCAACGGCGCCGGCAAGACCACGCTGTTCAACTGCGTCACCGGCGTGTTCCGGCCCACGGCGGGCGCCGTCGCCCTCAACGGGCGGAGCATCGTGGGCAAGCAGCCGCACCGCATCACCGAGGCCGGCATCGCCCGCACGTTCCAGAACATCCGCCTGTTCCCCAACATGACCGCCGTCGAGAACGTCATGGTGGGCGCCGACGCCCGCCACGCCACCAGCGTCCCCGGGGCGCTGCTCGGGCTCCCCCGCCACCGCCGCGAGGAGCGCACGGGCCGGGCCGAGGCCCGGCGCCTGCTGGAGTACGTGGGGATCGCCCACCGGGCCGGCGAGCGGGCCCGCAACCTCCCCTACGGCGACCAGCGCCGCCTGGAGATCGCCCGCGCCATCGCCACCGGGCCGAGCGTCCTCCTGCTCGACGAGCCGGCGGCCGGCATGAACCCCACCGAGAAGCGGGGCCTGATCGAGCTGATCCGCACCATCCGCGACTCGGGGCTCACCGTGGTGCTGATCGAGCACGACATGGCGCTGGTGATGGACGTGTGCGACCGGGTTGCGGTTCTCGACTTCGGCCAGAAGATCGCCGAGGGGCCGCCGGCCGAGATCCAGCAGGACCCCCGCGTCATCGAGGCCTACCTCGGGGTGGTGGCCGATGCTCCTTGAGCTCGACGACGTCCGCGTCCACTACGGCAAGGTGGCGGCGTTGAAGGGCGTCTCCCTGTCGGTGGACGAGGGCGAGATCGTCACCCTCATCGGCGGGAACGGCGCCGGCAAGTCCACCACCTTGAAGACGATCTCCGGACTGCGACCGGTCACGTCGGGCTCCATCCGGTTCCGGGGCGAGAACATCGTCGGCGTCCCCGCCCACCGCCTGGTGGAGCGGGGGCTGTCCCAGGCGCCCGAGGGCCGGGGCATCTTCCCGGGGATGACGGTGATGGAGAACCTGGAGATGGGCGCCTACGCCCGAAAGCGGAGGCGGGCGGGGGCGGGCGGCGACCTGGACCGCGTGCTCGAGCTGTTCCCCCGCCTGGCCGAGCGCAGGAGCCAGCCGGGCGGCACCCTCTCCGGCGGGGAGCAGCAGATGCTCGCCATCGGCCGCGCCCTGATGGCGGGGCCCCGGGTGCTCCTGCTCGACGAGCCGTCCATGGGCCTGGCGCCCATGCTCGTCACCCAGATCTTCGACATCGTCTCGGAGATCAACCGCCAGGGCACGACGATCCTGCTGGTCGAGCAGAACGCGGCCCAGGCCCTGCGCCGGGCCCACCGGGCCTACGTGCTGGAGACGGGCCGCATCGTGCGCAGCGACACCGCCTCGGCCCTCCTCGACGACGAGTCGGTGAAGGCGGCGTACCTGGGCGGCGACGTGGGCAACTCCGGCAGCGGAGGCGGCGCGAGCTCGCCTCGCCCGCCCGAGCACGATCCAACTCGACCGAACGGAGTGGGCGAAGCGAGCGAATGAGGTCTTAAGAATCAGCGGGGGGAGGGGCCAAAGC
>JBOGHR010000445.1:0-6044 GCA_050744905.1 Acidimicrobiales bacterium | reverse complement strand
ATGGTGCGCGTGTACGTGAGCCGCGCGCTCCGCGAGCTGCGGGACGCGCCGTGACGCTGCGCGAAGCCGTGCGGCGGTTGGTCGCGACCTTCGGTCCAGGCCGGTCGTCCGCGTGAGCGCCGGGTCGCCGGCCACCGCGCCGGCGCCGGCCGGCGGGCGGCGGCGCCTCACGTGCCGTACCCGTACACGCCCCGGGCCTGGTCGCGCACCACCGTGCCGCGGTCGAGCTCGATGACCCGCCGTCGCATCGAGTCCACGATGCCCTGGTCGTGGGTGGCCATCACCACCGTGGTGCCCGTGCGGTTGATCCGGTCCAGCAGGCGCATGATGCCCATGGTGGTGTTGGGGTCGAGGTTGCCGGTCGGCTCGTCGGCCAGCAGGATCAGCGGCCGGTTCACGAAGGCGCGGGCGACCGACACCCGCTGCTGCTCGCCACCCGAGAGCTCGTTGGGCTTGTTGCCCATCTTCTTGGCCAGGCCGACCAGGTCGAGGATCTGCGGGACCTGGGAGGCCACGACGTGCTTGGGCCGCCCGATGACCTCCAGGGCGAAGGCCACGTTCTCGTAGACCGTCTTGTTGGGCAGCAGCTTGAAGTCCTGGAAGATGCAGCCGATGTTGCGGCGCAGGTAGGGGACCTTCCACTGGCTGAGGTGGGCGATGTCCTTGCCCGCCACCCAGATGCGGCCGGCGTCGGGATCCTCCTCCTTGGTGAGGAGGCGCAGGAAGGTGGACTTGCCCGACCCGGACGGGCCGACCAGGAAGACGAACTCGCCCTTCTGGATGTCGACCGAGCAGTCCCGCAGGGCGACGGTCGTGCCCTTGTAGGCCTTGGTGACGTTCTCGAGCTTGATCATGGGGGGGCTGCGGGGAGCGTCAGCGCCCCCGGTCGGCTCAGGCTAGCGCCCTGGCCGCAGACGTTTCGCCGCGTTCGCAGCGGCAAGGTCCGTGGCCGCACTCGCCGCCGCAGGCGGCCTCTGCGGCTGCGGACACCCGAGAAAAAGGACAGGGCGGAGGCGGCGCGAGCTCCGCTCGCCCGCCGGAGCACGACCCAACTCGACCGAATGGAGTGAGCGAAGCGAACGAATGAGGTCGAAGATCTAGCCCTGGGCACGCCGCCAGCGGAGGTAGGCCTCCATGAACGGGTCCAGGTCGCCGTCCAGCACGGCCTGCACGTTGCCGGTCTCCAGCTCGGTCCGCTCGTCCTTGACCTTCTGGTAGGGGGCGAGGACGTAGCCCCGGATGAAGCTGCCGGCGCGCGACACCCGGCTCTGGGGCCCGGCCAGGGCCTCGAGCCGGGCCCGCCGCTGCTCCCGCTCCCGCTCCGCCAGCTTGGCGGCCAGGATCTGCATGGCCCGGGCCTTGTTCTGGAACTGGCTGCGCTCGTTCTGGCACGACACCACGATGCCGGTGGGCAGGTGGGTCAGGCGCACGGCCGAGTCGGTGACGTTGACGTGCTGGCCGCCGGCCCCCGACGACCGGTAGGTGTCCACCCGCAGGTCCTTCTCGTCGATGACCACCTCGTCGGAGACGTCCTCCATGAACGGGGTGAGGTCGAGGGCGGCGTAGGACGTCTGGCGGCGGGCCTGGGCGTCGAACGGCGAGATGCGGTACAGGCGGTGGACGCCCCGCTCCCCCGACAGCAGGCCGTAGGCGTAGCGGCCCCGGACGATGAAGGTGGCCGACAGGATGCCGGCCTCCTGGCCGGCCGTCACCTCGTCGACCTCGACGGCGAAGCCCCGCCGCTCGGCCCACCGCAGGTACATGCGCAGCATCATCTCGGCCCAGTCCTGGGCGTCGGTGCCGCCCTCGCCGGCGTGGATCTCGCACACCGCGTCGCCCTCGTCGTGGTCGCCGGTGAACAGGGAGCGCAGGTCGAGGTCGTCGAGGGCTCGGCCCAGCTCGTCCACCGACGCCTTGAGCTCCGCCTCCACGCTGTCGTCCGCCTCCTGCACGGCGAGCTCGTAGAGCGTCTGGGCGTCGTCGAGGCGGCGGCGGAGGCCGTCGAGCACCTTCACGTCGTCGGAGACCCGCCCGAACTCGGTGCTCACCCGGCGGGCGTGCTCGACGTCCTCCCACAGGTCGGGCCGGGCGACGACCACCTCCAGCTCGGCCAGGCGGGCCCGCTTGCCGGTCAGGTCCAGGTAGCGCTCGGCGTCGTCGAGCCGCTGGGCCAGCTCGGCCAGGTCGCCGCTGAAGTCACGCACGCCGCCGCTCCCGCGCTAGCGCCCGTGGCAGAGCTTGAACTTCTTCCCGCTCCCGCACGGGCACGGCTGGTTGCGCCCGACCTTGTCGAACGCCGACGTCTTCACCACCGGGGCCTGCGCCGCCGGCTGGGGCGCCGCCTCCCCGGGGGACGCCCCGCCCGTCACCGGGGCGGCCGGGGCGGGCGCCGACAGGTCCTGGACGGGGTCCTCGGGGGCGACGTAGCTGGCCCGGTCGAGGTCGGGCTCGGCCGGTCGATCGACCAGGACCTCCACGTGCATCACGTACTTCACGTAGTCGTCGTCGATGCCGGCGATCATCTGGCCGAACATGTCGTAGCCCTCGCGCTGCCAGGCCACCAGGGGGTCCTGCTGGCCCATGGCCCGCAGGTTGATGCCCTCACGCAGGTAGTCCGTCTCGGCCAGGTGCTCCCGCCACTTCTGGTCGACGATCTGGAGCATGATCGACCGCTCCAGCTCGCGCATCATCTGCGCCCCGCCGGGCAGCTCCCGCTCCCGCTGCTCGAAGTGGGCCACCGCCTCGGCCAGCAGGGCCTCCTCGACCTGCTCGCGCGTCGCCGCCTGCATCAGCTCGTCGGCGGTGAACCTGGTGGGGTAGTACAGGCGGACCTCGGTGAGAAGGCCGTCGACGTCCCAGTCCTCGGGGTAGTCGGAGACGAGGTAGCCCTGCACCAGGCCGGCCACGGCGGCGGCCAGGATCTCCAGCGTGCGCTCCCGGAGGTCGGCCCCGTCGAGGATATGGCGGCGGCGGGCGTAGATCACCTTGCGCTGCTCGTTCATCACCTCGTCGTACTTCAAGGTGTTCTTGCGCATCTCGGCGTTGCGCTGCTCGACGGTGTTCTGCGCCCGCTCGATGGCCTTGGTGACCATCTTGGCCTCGATGGGCACGTCGTCGGGCAGGGCCCGGCCCATCACCCAGCTCATGGCCCCGGTGGCGAAGAGGCGCATCAGCTCGTCCTCGAGGGAGAGGAAGAACCGGCTCTCGCCCGGATCGCCCTGGCGGCCGGCCCGTCCCCGGAGCTGGTTGTCGATGCGCCGGCTCTCGTGGCGCTCGCTGGCGAGGACGTACAGGCCGCCCAGGGCGCGCACCTCGTCGCCCTCGGCCCTGGTCTCGGCCTCGAACTTGGGGACCAGGTCGGCGAGCAGGGCGGCTCCCTCCTCGCTGTCGGGGTCCACCCCCCGGGCGACGACCTCGTTGCGGGCCAGCCCCTCGGGGTTGCCGCCCAGCAGGATGTCGACGCCCCGACCGGCCATGTTGGTGGCCACGGTGACGCCGCCCAGGCGGCCGGCCTGGGCCACGACGTGCGCCTCCCGGGTGTGCTGCTTGGCGTTGAGCACGCTGTGGGGGATGCCCCGCCGGTCCAGCAGCCGGGAGAGGACCTCGGACTTCTCCACCGACGCCGTGCCGATCAGGATGGGCTGGCCCCGGCCGTGGCGCTCGGCGACGTCGTCGACCACGGCGGCGAACTTGGCCTCCTCCGTCTTGTAGATGAGGTCGCCCAGGTCGTTGCGCACCATGGGCCGGTGGGTGGGGATGGGCACCACCGGCAGGCTGTAGGTGTTGGCGAACTCCGACGCCTCGGTCTCCGCCGTGCCGGTCATGCCGGCCAGCTTCTCGTACAGCCGGAAGTAGTTCTGGAGGGTGACCGTGGCCCAGGTGTGGTTCTCCTCCTTGATCTTCACCCGCTCCTTGGCCTCCACCGCCTGGTGCAGGCCGTCGGACCACCGCCGCCCGTCGAGGATGCGCCCGGTGAACTCGTCGACGATCTTCACCTCGCCGTCCATCACCACGTAGTCCTTGTCCCGCTTGAACAGCTCCTTGGCCTTGAGGGCGTTCTGGAGCTGGTGGACGTAGTTGACCGAGACGGCGTCGTAGAGGTTCTCGACGTTGAGCTGGCGCTCGACCTTCTCGATGCCGGCCTCGGTGGGCACGACGGTGCGCTTCTCCTCCTCCACCTCGTAGTCGACGTCGCGGGTCAGGGCCCGCACGACGCCGGCGAACTGGTAGTAGAGGCGGGCCGACTCGGCGGCCGGGCCGCTGATGATGAGCGGCGTGCGCGCCTCGTCGATGAGGATGGAGTCGACCTCGTCGACGATGGCGTACACGTGGCCCCGTTGGACCATGGTGTCGAGCGAGCGGGCCATGTTGTCGCGCAGGTAGTCGAAGCCCAGCTCGGTGTTGGTGCCGTAGGTGACGTCGCAGCCGTAGGCCTCGCGCTTGGCGTCCGAACCCTCGATCTCGGGGCTGACCCGGCCCACCGACACGCCCAGGAACTTGTGGATGCGCCCCATCCACTCGGCGTCGCGCCGGGCCAGGTAGTCGTTGACGGTGACGACGTGCACGCCCCGGCCGCTCAGCCCGTTCAGGTACACCGGGAGGGTGGAGACCAGGGTCTTGCCCTCGCCCGTCTTCATCTCGGCGATCCAGCCGAAGTGCAGGGCGGCGCCGCCCATGAGCTGGACGTCGAAGTGGCGCTGGCCGATCACGCGCCACGCCGCCTCCCGCACCACGGCGAAGGCCTCCATGAGCAGGTCGTTGAGGACCTCCTCGACCGGCTCGCCGCCCGCCGTGGCCCGGGCGATGCGCTCCCGGAACTCCACCGTCTTGTGGGCCAGGGCGTCGTCGGAGAGGGTCTTCATCTCCGGCTCCAGGGCGTTGATCTCGGGCACGAGCCCCTGCAGGGCGCGCACCTTCCTGCCCTCGCCGGCCCGCAGGATCCTGCTGAACACGCTCATGGGCACCCCATCCTACGGGCCGGGCGCCGGCGGGCGCCGCGGCGGCGGGGGTCAGGCGTCGCGGATGTCCAGCAGGCGCTCCTTGACGGCGTAGATGACGGCCTCCATCCGGTTGTGCATGTGCAGCTTCTCCAGGATGTTCCGGACGTGGTTCTTCACCGTGTTCTCCGAGATGTACAGCTCCTCGGCGATCTCGCGGTTGCTCATGCCCTTGGCCACCAGGCGCAGGACCTCGATCTCGCGGTTGGTCAGCGCCGGCGCGGGGAACTGCTGGCGGTCCTCGGCCCGGCGGACCAGGGCGTTGAACTCGCTCAGGAGCTTGGACGCCATGGACGGCGAGATGAGGCTCTGGCCCTGCATCACGGCCCGGATCGACTCCGCCACCTCGTCGACGGAGATCTCCTTGAGCAGGTAGCCGTTGGCGCCCGCCTTGATCGCCTCGTAGAGGTCCTCCTCGTCGTCGCTCACGGTGAGCATGAGGATCTTGGTGGAGGGCAGGTCGGCGCGGATGGCGGCGGCCGCCTCGATGCCGCCCACCTTGGGCATGCGGACGTCCATGAGCACGACGTCGGGCGCCAGCTCCCGGGCCTTCTCGATGGCCTCCTCGCCGTTCTCGGCCTCGGCGACCACCTCGACGCCCTCCTCGGTCCCGAGGACGACGAACAGGCCCCGCCGGAACAGCGCCTGGTCGTCGGCGATCAGGACGCGGATGACCTCCGGCGGTACCTCGTGGTGCTCCGACAGCCTTGCGTTCTCAGACACCTTCGTCCCTCCTGGCGGGGACCAGCCCCACCCGTGTGGCCCGGAGCAGCCCGCCCGGCGTGGGCGCGACCTGCTTCTCGTTGACTACTCATCGGCAGGTCATGCTCCGTCGATGAGCCCGATATGGCCATCCTTGCGCCGGTAGACGACCGCGGCGGCGCTGGTGTCGGCGTTGGTGAACAGGAAGAAGTCGTGGCTGAGCAGCTCCATCTGCAGCACCGCCTCCTCCGGGGTCATGGGCTTGATGGCGAACTGCTTGGTCCGAACGATGCGCGGCCCGGCCTCGGGCTCGTCGGCGTCGCCGGCGCCCACGGCGGCGGGCAC
>JBOGHR010000444.1:0-7623 GCA_050744905.1 Acidimicrobiales bacterium | reverse complement strand
GTCTTGCGGCCCACGCCGGGGACCGAGGTGAGGGCGGCCGCGTCGTCGGCGGCGACGGCCCGGCGCAGGGCGGGGGGCGACAGGGCGGAGAGGATGGCCATGGCCAGCGCCGGGCCCACCCCGTGGGCGCCGAGGAGGGCCTCGAAGCAGCGCCGGGCGTCGGCGTCGGCGAAGCCGTACAGGACGATGGCGTCCTCCCGCACGTGGGTGTGCACGTGGAGGAAAAGCGTGTGGCCGGGCGTGGCCGCGGCCAGGACGGCGGGTGAGACGGCGACCCGGTAGCCGACCCCGCCCGCCTCCACCAGCACCTCGGAGGGCGAGAGGCGGTCCAGCACCACCCCCCGCAGCGACCCGATCACCGTCCCGCCTCCAGGCGCGCCAGCCGGGGGGCCACGGCCAGATGGCACAGGGCGAGGGCGAGGGCGTCTGCCGCGTCGGGCGGCCGGGGCCGGTCGGGCAGGCCGAGCAGGGCCTGGACCATGCGCTGGACCTGCTCCTTGGTGGCGGCGCCGTACCCCGTCACCGACGACTTGACCTCGTTGGCGGTGTACTGCGCCACCCGGCACCCGGCGGCGGCGGCCGCCGCCAGGGCCAGCCCGCTGGCCTGCCCCACCGACATGGCGGTGCGGACGTTGGTCTGGAAGAAGACCCGTTCGACGACGACCACCTCGGGCCGGTGCTCGTCGATCAGCGCCCGCAGCTCGCCGGCCAGGGCGGCCAGCCGCTCGGGCAGGGGGTCGGCCGGGGGCGTGCGGATGACGCCGGCCGCCACCGCCCGGTAGCCCGCGCCCTGGCGCGCCACCAGCCCGTAGCCGCAGCGGGAGACCCCCGGATCGATGCCGAGTGCGAACACAGGTTCGTCACGATAGCCGACGGCGGCAGCCTGGCGGTGGATCCCCGGGGAGGGGCTGGGCGCCACACGATCTCCTCGGCAGGCCCAGCTCCAGGGGCGGGGCGCGGCCGGCTAGTCCCCGGCCGGGGCGTCGGTGGCGGAGGGGACGGCGGCGGCGGCCCGGACGGCGGCCACCAGCTCGTCGGTGGGACGGTAGGTGAGCCCGTGCGCGGAGCGGTGGGCGTAGCGGACCGTCCCCCCGGGGTCGATCACGAACACCGACCGCTTGTAGTACCCGAGGGGGCCGACCAGCCCGTAGGCCCGTCCGACCGCCTTGTCGACGTCGGACAACAGCGGGAAGCCGATCCCGTGGCGCCGGACGAAGTCCTCGTGGGCGGCGATGTCCTGGGGGCTGATGGCGAGCACGTCGGCGCCCAGCCCGGCGAACCGGTCCAGCCCGGCGGTGTAGGCGACCAGCTGCGTGGTGCACACCGGCGTGTCGTCGTGGGGGTAGAAGACCAGCACGACGACGCGCCCGCGCCGGTCGGCCAGCCGGTAGGGCCGGCCATTGGGCGTGCCGGGGAGGGTGAAGCCGGGGGCGGGCTCGCCCACCGAGGGGGAGGCCAGCGTCAGCCCCCCGTCGCCGCGACCACGCCGTCGTCTGACACGGGCGTCAGCCTAGGAGAGCGGCGGCGCCCGACCATGGCAGGGCCCGGCGCCGGGCCCGGGAAGCGCCCGCCCGGCGGGCGACCGGGGATCACGGTCACGGGGTTCGATCAGGCCGTTCACGCCCGTTGCGGTTCTGGTAGTGGAAAGGGACCCTCCAGGGTCCGTTCCCGCTACCACAAGGTAGCGAGGGGGACCCGCGGTCGGCGGGCAAGCGAGGACTCAGCACGCAACGGCGAAGCAAAGGGCGGCGGGGCAGCGCGACGCTCATGCGGTTGGGTGCACGCCGTACAGGGCGGCCCAGTCGATGTCGTCGGCGACGTCGGTCGGGTCACGAGACGCGTCGGCCAGCGAGTCCTCGTCGTCCCCGGGCGGGATCTCGAGGTAGCCGGCCACATGGCGACGATCGAGCTCGTCGGCGATGAGGCGATCCAGGGCGACCGCCAGGAGCTCGGACACCGTGGGGGTGCCAGGGAGGGCGCGCGCCTGCGCCAGCTTGCCCGGATCGAGCGTGACGGACACCTTCGTCTTCGCCATACCCATGACCCTACCGATTGGCGGATCGTTGGTCGGACTACCCGGCCGGAGCGATCAGCCACCGGCCCGGACTGGGCCGTGACGAGAACGGTCTCGTCACGGCAAAGCCTTGATGCTGATGATCCTGACCGTGCGAAACTGGTCAGCACAGAGGAACCTGACAACGACCGGCGGCCGGAGCGGAACCACCGCGATGAACACCGGAGCAAGGATTCCAGGAACGCGCTGTGCGCCGACGAGCGGATCAGCGGCGAACGTCACCAGCCAGTCGAGCAGCGCCAACCGCCGTTCGGGATCACCCTGTCGATGAAGCCACTCGAAGCGCACGTCCCGGCCTTCGATCTGGTACGAGCCGTGACCTCAGCTCACGTACCGGGCGTGCGCCTCCTTGACCAGATCAGCGACGCTTTGCGCTCCTTCGTACGGACGGCCCTCCGCCACTCGCGCCTCGAAGTCCTCCGCGGCAGCGAGAACTTCGGGGTCGGTGGCAGCCTCGAGCGCGGCCAGACGAAGCGCGAGCACCGTTCGCTTCGTCTGCCATCCGCTGACCGTGGCGTCGATTTCAGCGATCGTCTCGCTGAGGTAGTCGACGAGGGAGACGACCTCTTGGTTCGCCGGCCCAGCCATCGCCATGTTCTTCCTCCGGTCGCATCCAGAGGCGGCCTTCGCTCTGTGCGGGCTGCACGCCGTGTACCAGGGTAACCGGGGACACGTAGCAACTGTTGGCAATCGTTTGTCGTCTGTGGAGGGCTCGATCGGTTCGCCCGCCATCAAGCGCCGTCCCGTGAGGGCCATGCGCCACCCGAGTTGGCGGTTCGACCGCTCGGCCGCCTCCTCGTAGGGAGGGGATGCCGTAGAGATGCGACTCGTAGTGCATGCCGCCGCCGACGCCCGCCAGCCCGTCCTTGCCAAGCCAGGCGTTCCAGGCGACGTCGACGCGCTCGTCGATCGGCGTCCAGCGTCCTGCGAGGTGCGGGGGTAGATGGCGGCGGCGGGCATGCCGCAAGCGCAACCTCATACTGCCTCAGTCGTCAGGATCCTGTCGGGGATGTCGAAGTTGGCGTAGACGTTCTGCACGTCGTCGTGCTCCTCCAGCACGTCGATGAGGCGCAGCACCCGCCGGGCCTCCCCCTCGTCGTCGATGGGCACCGTCGTAGACGGCGTCATCGTCAGGTCGGACGAGTCGACGGGGATCCCGGCCCCCTCCAGCGCGGCGCGCACGGCGGCCAGCTCGGTGGGCGGCGTGGTGACCTGCCAGAAGTCGCCCTCGTCGGAGAGGTCCTCGGCGCCCCCCTCCAGGGCGACCATCATGACCTCGTCCTCGTCGGCCGACCTGGGCACCAGCAGCACCCCCTTGCGGGCGAACTGCCACGCCACCGCCCCCGGCTCCGCCATCGAGCCGCCGTTGCGGCTGAACGCGCTGCGCACCTCGGAGCCGGTGCGGTTGCGGTTGTCGGTGAGGCACTCCACGATCAGCGCCACCCCCGAGGGGGCGTACCCCTCGTAGGTGATCGGCTCGTAGCGCACGCCCTCCAGCTCGCCCGTCCCCCGCTTGACGGCCCGGTCGATGGTGTCCGTCGGGACCGAGGCGTCGCGCGCCTTCTGGACCATGGTGCGAAGGGTGGCGTTGGCGTTGACGTCGCCGCCGCCCTCGCGCGCCGCCACCTCGACCTGGCGGATCAGCTTGGCGAACAGCTTCCCCCGGGCCTTGTCCTGGGCGCCCTTCTTGTGCTTGATGGTGGCCCACTTCGAGTGTCCGGACATCTACATCCCCCTGGCGGTGTCGAGGAACATGCGGTGGAGGCGGAGGTCGCCGGAGAGCTCGGGGTGGAAGGCGGCGGCCAGCACGCTCCCCTGGCGGCACAGCACCGGCCGGCCGTCCACGGCGGCCAGCACCTCCACGCCGGGCCCGGTGCGGTCCACCACCGGCGCCCGGATGAACACGGCGTCGAAGGGCCCGCCGCCGAGGCCGTCGACGGCCAGGTCGGCCTCGAAGGACCGGACCTGGCGGCCGAACGCGTTGCGGCGCACGCCGATGTCGATCGCCCCGAAGCTGCGCTGGTCGGGCCGGCCGTCGACCACGTCGGCGGCCAGCAGGATCATCCCCGCGCAGGTGCCGAAGGCGGGCGTCCCCTCCGCCAGGCACCCGGCGATCGGCTCGAACAGCCCGGCCGACCCCAGCAGCATGGACATGGTCGTCGACTCCCCGCCGGGGAGGACCAGGGCGTCGATGCCGGCCAGGTCGCCCGGCCGGCGCACCTCCACGACGTGCGCCCCGCAGTCAGCGAGGGCCGACGCGTGCTCGGCGACGTCGCCCTGCAGGGCGAGCACGCCGACCTTCACCTGGGGGCCGTCCGGCCGTCATCGCCGCCGCTCCTCCGGGCGCGCCGGGCCCCCGCCCGGGGGTCGGCTCCGGGCGCCCCCGCCCATCGTCGTCACCAGCCGCGCTCGGCCAGGCGGACCTCGACGGCGTCGGCCTGCTCGCCGCGCATCGCCTCACCCAGGCCGCGGCTCACCTTGGCGACGATGGTCGCGTCGCGGAAGTGGGTGGTGGCCTCGACGATGGCACCGGCCATGCGGGGCGGGTCCGAGGACTTGAAGATGCCGGAGCCGACGAAGACCGCCTCGGCGCCCAGCTGCATCACCAGCGACGCGTCGGCCGGCGTGGCGATCCCGCCGGCGCAGAACAGGGGGACGGGCAGCCGGCCGGTCTCGGCGATCTCCTCCACCAGGCCGATGGGGGCCTGGAGCTGCTTGGCCCACCCGTACCGCTCGGCCGGGTCGGCGGTGCCGATGCGGGCCAGGTCGCCCCGGATCGAGCGCAGGTGGCGCACCGCCTCCTGGACGTCGCCCGTGCCCGCCTCGCCCTTGGAGCGGATCATGGCGGCGCCCTCCGAGACGCGCCGTAGCGCCTCACCCAGGCTGGTGGCGCCGCACACGAAGGGCACGGTGAAGGGCCACTTGTCGATGTGGTGGGCCTGGTCGGCGGGGGTGAGGACCTCGCTCTCGTCGATGAAGTCGACCCCGAGGGCCTCCAGGACCTGGGCCTCGGCCAGGTGGCCGATGCGGGCCTTGGCCATCACCGGGATGGTGACGGCGGCCATGATGGCCTCGATCATGGCCGGGTCGCTCATGCGGGCCACCCCGCCGTCGCGGCGGATGTCGGCCGGCACCCTCTCCAGGGCCATCACCGCCACCGCCCCGGCGTCCTCGGCGATCCTGGCCTGCTCGGGCGTGACCACGTCCATGATCACGCCGCCCCGCAGCATCTCGGCCAGCCCCCGCTTGACCCGGCGGGTGCCGGTGCGCGCTCCGGTGTCAGACGAGCTCATCACCAGCAAGTCTACGACCGCGGCCCGCCGACCACGCCCACATCGCCGGCCCCGGCCGCAGCACCGCCGGCCCGGGGAGCAACCTCCGGTTGCGGGCCGATCCTCCTTCAGAGCTCGCGGAGGGCCTGGATCCGCTCCTCCAGGGGTGGGTGGGTGTCGAACAGGCGGCCCAGCCAGGCCAGCCGGCCCTCGGAGCCGGCCCGGGGCACGGGCGACTCGATCCACAGGTGGGCGGTGGCCCGCGAGCCGGAGTGGACGACGGTCTGGTCGTCCCGCAGCTTCTCCAGGGCCGACACCAGGCCGGGCGGGTAGCGGGTCAGGGACACGCCGGTGAGGTCGGCCAGCAGCTCCCGGCGGCGGCTGACGGCGAACTGCATGAGCCGGGCGGCGAGGGGGGCGAGGAGGAGGAGGGCGAAGCCGGCCAGCGCCATGACCGCCTGGGGCCCGGGGCCGCCGGAGCTGCGGTCGTCGCGGTGGCGGGGGCCGCCCCACCACAGGAAGCGCAACCCCCAGTCGGAGAGCAGCGCCACCAGCCCCACCATGGTCACCGCCAGCGTCGACACCAGGATGTCGTAGTTCTTGATGTGGCTGAGCTCGTGGGCCAGCACCGCCTCCAGCTCGATCCGGTTGAGCTTGTCGAGCAGCCCGGTGGTGACGGCGACGGCGGCGTGCCGGGGGTCCCGCCCGGTGGCGAAGGCGTTCGGCGCGTCGTCCTCGACCACGTGGACCCGGGGCTTGGGGAGCCCGGCGGCGATGCACAGGCCCTCGACCAGGTTGTGCAGGCGGGCGTGCTCGACGGGATCGGCGGGGCGGGCGTGGCTCATGGCCAGGGCGATGGCGTCGGACTTCCAGTAGGCGGCGAAGGCGGTGCCGCCGGCCACGACCAGGGCCACCACCAGGCCGGCCACGCCGCCCCCGATGAGCACGTTGAACGCCCAGGCCACGGCCGCCACCACCACCACGAAGGCGGCGACGAGGACCGCGGAGCGGCGCTTGTTGGACGCGACCTGGTCGTACAACGACGGTCAGACGGTCAGAACTCGACCTTCACCGGAGGGCGCGTGACGTCGTCGGCCTCGAAGTACTCGCGCTCGGTGAAGCGGAAGGCGCCGGCCACCAGGTTGCTCGGGAAGGCCTGCACCTTGTTGTTGTAGGTCTGCACGGTGTCGTTGTAGTACTGGCGGGCGTAGGCGATGCGCCCCTCGGTCCCCGACAGCTCCTCCTGGAGGGCGAGGAAGTTCTGGTTGGCCTTCAGCTCCGGGTAGGCCTCCGACACCGCGAACAGCGACCGCAGGGCGGCGGTGAACCCGGTCTCGGCCTTGGCCTGCTCGGCCACGCCCTTGGCGCCCACGGCGGCGGCCCGGGCGGCGGTGACGTTCTCGAGCACCTGGCGCTCGTGGGCGGCGTAGCCCTTGACCGTCTCCACCAGGTTGGGCACCAGGTCGTAGCGGCGCTGGAGCTGCACGTCGATCTGGGCCCAGGCGCTCTCGATGCGGTTGCGCAGGCGGATGAGGCCGTTGTACTGGAACACCAGGTAGAGGCCGACGAGGACGGCCAGTGCCAGGAGCACCCACACGAGGGTCACCCGACGAGTGTATTGATTGGCAGACTGGCGCGCATGAACCGCCTTCCGCGGCGACGAGCCCGGTCCTCGTCGGCCGTCGCCGTGGTCGCCGTCGCCGTCGCCGTGGTGGTCGGCCCCCGCCCGGCCGCCGCCGTCCCGCCCACCCCGCCCGGCGGCACCTACCACGGCTCGTTGGTGGGCGCCGCCCTCGCCCGGCCGGTGGTCGGCGTGGCCGTCACGCCGGGCGACGACGGCTACTGGCTGGTCGCCTCCGACGGCGGGGTCTTCAGCTTCGGCTCCGCCACCTTCCACGGCGCCGCACCCGGGCGGGCGCTCCGGGCCGGAGCCACCCGGACGGTCATCTCTCTGGTCCCTTCCCCCACCGGAGCCGGCTACTGGCAGGTGGCCGCCGGCGGTGAGGTGCTCGCCTTCGGCGACGCCGAGGAGATGGGCAGCCCCGCCCGGGTGGCCAACCCGATCGTGGGCATGGCCGCCCCCGGCGGGTCGGTCGCTGTCCCGGGCGGCACCCGACAGACCGCCCCCGCCGGCGAGCCGGCCCCGGCCCCGGGAAACGCCACGCCCGAGCCGGCACCCGCCCCCGAGCCGGGAGCGTCCCCGCCCTCAACGTCGGCTCCACCGACGCCACCGGCGTCGCCGCCGCCCCTGCGCTTCGCCGCCCGGGCCAACCCCAC
>JBOGHR010000443.1:0-11146 GCA_050744905.1 Acidimicrobiales bacterium | reverse complement strand
CCTCGACACCACCCGGGCCAGGTCCAGCGCCGGCGCCGGCGCCGCGTCCTCCGCCGCCAGGTCGGCGGCGATGCGGTCCCACAGCTGGGGCGGGGCGGGCGAGCCGGCGTAGGCCAGCACGGCGGCGGTCTCCCGGTGCTCGGCCACCTCGGCCCGGCACCGCGGGCAGCCGCTCAGGTGGAGCCCGACGGCCTCGGCCTCCTCGGGCGGCACGGCGTCGAGGGCGTAGGCGCCCAGGAGCTCCTCGATCTCGTGGTGGGTCAGCTCCATGCCAGGTCCGTATCCGTGAGGTCGCTCGACTTGAGGGCGGCGCGCATCCGCTTGAGGCCCGCCCGGATCCTGCTCTTCACGGTCCCCTCGGGCTCGCCCAGCAGGCTGGCGACCTCGCGGTAGGTGTGGCCGCCGAAGTACGCCAGCTCGATCGCCCTGCGCTCGGCCGCCGGCAGGACGGCCACGGCCTCCTTCACCTGGTCGGCCACGGCGAGATCCCACACCTCGTGCTCGAGATCGTACCCGCCCTCGGCCGTCTGGCGGGCCTCGCGCTCCTCCCGGCGACGCCGGGAGGTGTCCGAGCGCAGCAGGTCGACGGCCCGCCCGTGGGTCTGGGCCAGCAGGTACGACCGCAGCGACCCCCGGTCCGGGTCGAACTTGTCGGGCTGGGTCCACAGCCGCAGGAAGACCTCCTGAACGACCTCCTCGGCGGCGGTGAGGTCGGCCAGGACCCGCCGGGCCAGGGCGAACACGGCGCCGGCGTGGCGCCGGTACGCCTCGGCCAGGGCGTCCTCCCGGTAGCGGGCGATGGCCACGACCAGCCCGCCGTCGCTGATGTCGTTCAGGGCGCTCGCCACCGACCGCTCTTCGGAGCCGGCGGCGCCGGTGGATTGCGGCCCCACCGGCGGGTGCGTCACCCGAACTTGGCCGGGAACTGCCTGGCGATCCCCGTCGCCAGGTACAGGGCGGTGCCGGGCATGTGGCCGGCCGCCTCCCTCAGCTTGGCCACCCGGTCGGGGTCGCCGGCGGCCTCGGCGGCCACCGCCGCCAGCAGCGCGTCCACGTGGGTCGCCAGCTCCTGCTCCACGTCGGAGGCGGCGAAGTCGCGGTTGAGCTCGGCCAGGAACCCGGCGACGGCGCTGCGGTTGGCGTCGAGGTCGCGCCGGGCCCGGTCCATGGCCGCCGCGTCGCCCGACCGGGCGGCGGTGGCGAAGGCGCCCACCAGGTCGATGTGCTCCCGCCACAGCGACAAGAACCGGCGCTGGGCGTCGTCGCCGTAGACGGTGCCGAAGGCGCGCGACAGCTCGAGCGAGTTCTCCTCGAGGGCGTCGCCGACGGGCTCGGGGTCGCCGCCGCCCACGATGGCGGCCCCGGCCAGGCCGGCCAGGTAGGTGTGCTCCTGGAGCTTGGACGCCAGCTCGGCCCGCATGGCCGCCCCCGTGCCGTCGAGCGCGCCGGGGAAGGCCTCGGGCTGGTGCTTGACGATCCCGGCGGCGAGCACGATGGCGGTGGCCGCCGTCCGGTCGGCTGCCTCCTTGAGCTTGGACGGAGCCGAGGCGTCGCCCTTGGCCTGGGCGGTGATGGCGCTCTGGATGCTCCGGGCGTACCCGTCGAGCGCCTCGGTCAGGCCGTCCACGGTGAGCTGGGGGTTGGCGCCGTTCAGGACGCCGGCGATCTCCTCCTGGATGGGGACGAGGGCCGCCTTGGCCTGGTCGCTCACCGCCTTGTCGCCGGATGCGGCGGCCGGGGCGAAGGCGACGAGGGCCGCCGTGTGGCGCCGCCAGGCGTCGAGGAAGGCGGGACCGGCGGCGCCGTAGAGGCCGGTGACGAGGTCACCCAGGGCGGCGCTGTTCCGGTCCAGCGCGGTGGTGACGGGCGCCGGGTCGGAACCGCCGATCACGGCTGCCGACGCCATGCCGACGAGCAGGGCGTGCTCCTGGAGGAGGGTGGTGAGGTCGGCCCGCAGCGTCGCCGCCTCCGACCCGACCCCCTCCGACACGTCGTAGTCGGGCACCGTGGTGGGCGCCGCCTCGCCGTCTCCCCCACCGCCGCACGCCGTGGCGAGCACAGAGGCGGCGAGCACGAACGCCGACAGCTTGGACCTGGCCCTGCTCATGAACGCGGTGCTCCTCGTCGCGGGAGGCGCCGGGCGCCGGGCGCCGGGCGCAGGGGACGAGGCGGACGATAGCCGGGGAGGGCCTGGCGTCAGTACTCGGTGATGCGCCGGATCTCCCCCTGGAGCTCCTTGTACTCGGGCGACCCGGTTATGGGCAGCAGCGACATGAGCTTGGCCATGTTGCCGGTGACCTTGATCCGGCCCTGCATGAACGCCGCGCTGGGGTCGAGCTCACCCTGCTGGATGGCGACGGCGTCGGTGTAGGACTGCGTCAGCGTGATCTCCGCGTCCTCCAGCTCGCCCAGCGCGCTCTCGAGGAGCCTGCCGTTCTCCAGCACCCAGAAGTACCTGACCTCCTCGCCGTCGGGGGCGCCCGTCACCACGTACTGCATCCGGGCCGACGCCCCCGGGCGCTCCGGCTGGCCCTCGGCCATGCGCCTGGTCTGGTCGTGCCACTCCTGGCTGAGGAACTTCGGCATCTGCGCTCCTGGGTTCGCCTGCGGGGCCGCCGGCGAATCTACCGCCGGTGCGCGGGCGCCGCCGGGTGGGAAGGCGGGGGGCCCGTCCCGGGGACCACCCCGGCGAACAGGTCGTCCTCGGGGATGCTGGTCTCCACCAGGCTGCGGCCCAGCGTGTACTCGTCGTAGGGGTGGACGTGGTCGGCCACCTCGGGAGGCAGGCCGAACCAGAACGGCGACGTGGGGTCGATCTGGGTGGCGTGGGCCAGCAGTGCCTCCCGGCGCACGCCGGCATGGCCGCTCACGTCGATGACGGTCGTCACGTAGTGGTCGTTGGACGGCCGCCCCATCCGCTCGGCCCACGGCGACTCCAGCCCCAGCTCCAGGTACTTCTCGTGCAGCGCCTTCGTCCGCCGGCTCGACCACAGCAGGTAGTACAGCTTCAGCGGCTGCCACGGCTCGCCCCGGTCGGGATGGGCCCGGGGGTCGCCCGCCCGGTCGAAGGCCAGCACCGAGATGTCGTGGACCCGGAGGTGGTCCGGGTGCGGGTAGCCCTGCTGGTCCTCGTGGTAGGTGACGATCACCTGCGGCCGCGTGCGCCGGATCTCCCCCACCAGGCGGCCCACCGCCTCGTCCAGGTCGGCGGCGGCGAACGAGTCGGGGTGGCGGTTCGCCTCCGACCCCGGCATCCCCGAGTCGCGGTAGCCAAGGCGCACGACCTCGGCGTAGCCGATGGCCTCGGCCGCCCGGGCCAGCTCCTCCCGGCGCACTGCGGCCAGGTCCCGGCGGACCTCCGGACGGTCCATGGCCGGGTTGAGGATGTCGCCCTCCTCGCCGCCGGTGCAGCACACCAGCACGGTGTGGACGCCGGCCGCCGCGTACCGGGCCACGGTGCCGGCCCCCTTGGACGACTCGTCGTCGGGATGGGCATGGACGGTGAGCAGGCACGGTCGTTCGCTCATCGCCGACCACGTTAGGGCCTGCCCTTGGAAGGACTTGCAGGGCCGCGGTGAACCGGCCTGGCCACGACCGCTTCTGGACCGAGGCCCGGCGCCAGCTGGGCGACGGGGGCGGGCACCCGGGCGTTGTGCGAGGTTGTTGTTGTTGCACCGTCGCCTGCCCGCCGCGGCGGTCACCGCCGGCATGGGCGGCCGCTTTGGCCGTGGGGCCGGTGGACCCCAAGGTGGTCGCCGTCGAGGCCCGCCGGGTGGCCGATGCCCGGGCCGAGGCGGTGGTGGTGCCCATCGCCCAGGCCGGCTCGCGCCCCGAGCGGCCGACCCCTGCCCTCGGCGCCTACAACGGGCTCATCGGCACCGGCGCCGAGGAGGTGGCCGGGTGATGGCGGCCATGACCGAACCGGCCGCCGAGGCCGCCATCTCGGCCGCCGCCTGGGCGTTGGCACCCGAGGGCGAGGCGGCCAAGAGCGTGGCCGCCGACATACAGAACAGCAGGGGTGGGCTCTTCAACGGTCTTCTCGCCGATTCCTCGGAGTCTCTTAGAGGCCGCGCGGATAGGCGGTAGCGAGACCATCCACCGGTCGTCGTGATGGCCCGGTTTTGATGCCGGGTGCAGCCCATCATCCGACGACCTGGTGGAGGTACTCGTCATCATGCGTGGTCTTGATCCAGAGGTGGTCGATGCCGTGTGGGCGGCGGCGGAGGCGCTGCTGCCACCGTCGCCGCCTGACACCCATCCGCTCGGCTGCCACCGCCAACGGGCATCAGACCGTGTTGTGTTCGAAGTCATCCTGGTGCGCTTGGTCACCGGCTGCTCCTGGGTCGACGCCGAGCGCCTGTGCGGCAGCCGGGTGTCGGACACCACCGTGCGAGCCCGACGCGACCAGTGGATCGCGGCGGGCGTGTTCGACGCGCTCTCCGACGAAGCGCTCGCCGCCTACGACCGCGTCGTCGAGCTCGACTTGAGCGAGTGCGCCGTGGACGGCAGCCAGCACAAGGCGCCGTGCGGTGGCATCGGGACCGGCAAGAACCCAACGGACAGAGGACGATTGGGCTGGAAGTGGTCGCTGCTGTGCGACCGCAACGGGATCCCGCTCGGCTGGGCCATCGACGGCGCCAACCGTCACGACACCACCCTGGTGGACGCCACCTTCGACGCCGTCGATGACCAAGGCTTGCTCGAAGAGATCGAGACGCTGCATCTCGATCGGGGCTACGACAACGGCGTCATCCGTGCCGCCGTGGCCGCCGCCGGCATCGAGGACCTCGTCTGTGCCAAGAAGCGGTCAGCCGGCCGCGGCAAGATCACCAAGGCCGTGCCGCTTGGCCTGCGATGGCCGATCGAGCGCACCAACAGCTGGCTCTCGAACTTCGGTCAGCTTCGCCGCAACACCGACCGCAAGGTCCGACACCGACTCGCCAACCTCGCCCTCGCCGTCGTGCTGCTCCTCACCGCCAAGCTCATCGACTGGCGCAATCGCTGGAGCGCCACCCCGGCCTGACCCGCCTATCCGCGCACGCTCTTAGTAGCAGAGAGTAGCGAAACTTACCATACTCTGGTATTGACGTGGCTTCGTAGACCTGTCTCTATTACGGCAACGCAAAGCAGCAGGCGGCCGAAGACACCGCGGAAGGCACCAAGCGGAGTCCCGCCAGGGCTCAACCCACAGGGGCTTCAGTGACTCACGCGTCTCTCGCCGGCCGTATCGCTCCGCGTTCCCGGTCGGGACTCGGAGTGAAGGCGATCGCCCAGCTCTGCGTCGCGGCCCTCGTGCTGAGCGGCCTTGCCTTCTCGATGCCGAAACGGGCCGAGGCCGCCACCGAGAAGGTGCTGATCCTCGCCAGGTCCGTCGTTGGTGGCTCATCGAGTATCGAGGCCAACGAGGCGGCGGCGAAGGGATTCGCGGTCGACGTCGTCGACGACGCCACCTGGTCATCGATGACGACGGCACAGTTCGCCTCCTACCGAGCCATCATCCTCGGCGATCCGGACGCAGCCCTCTCCAGTGTCGCCGCCGCTGAGGCCAACACGGCCACATGGGGCGCAGCCGTCACCGGGAACATCGTCATCATCGGCACCGATCCGGTTGGCCACGCGAGCCAGGGGGGAGAGCAGCTGGTCCGACGCGGCGTGGACTTCGCTGTCGACAAGCCCGGCAAAACGGGGCTGTTCGCCACGCTGAGCGAGTACTACCACGGCGTCGCCCCCGGCACGCCCGTCAAGGTCCTCGACGCCTTGAAGCCCGGGGGCTTCACGGTTCGTGGCGTGGGCTGCTACGACGCCATCAAGATCGTGGCCGACTCCCCGGCGCTCGACGGGGTCACCGACGCCAGCCTGTCGAATTGGGGCTGCTCGGTCCACGAGGCCTTCGACACCTGGCCGTCGGACTTCGGCGTGCTCGCCGTGGACACCGACGCCGGGTCCAACTACGAGGCGGCCGACGGGACGACAGGACGTCCGTACATCCTGGCCCGCCCCGGCGGGGGCGTCCTGGGTGCGAGCGAGGCCTTCGGCCCGGCCAACCCCTCCCAGAAGCGGCCCCCCGACTGCCAGTCCGGGAGCTGGCCCGTCAACTGCCGGACCGGGAACTTCTGGCACACCTTCTCCGACCTGGGCATCGCCGGGCGAGGACCGGGCCTGCACCTCGAGCGCACCTACAACGCCTTGGGTGCGGACAGCGACGGGTCCTTCGGCTACGGGTGGTCGTCGAGCTACACCATGGGCCTCACCACCTCGGCAACCGGCACGGTGACCGTCGACCAGGAGAACGGCAGCACCGTCTCGTTCCGCCCCGACGGGGCCGGCGCCTACACCGCCCCGCCCCGGGTTTTCGCCACCCTCGTCGCCAACGCCGACGGGACCTACACCTTCACCCGCAACAAGCGGGAGGTTTTCACCTTCTCCGGAGCCGGCGCCCTCGTCTCCGTGCGGGACCTCAACGGCCACACCACCGACCTCGCCTACGACGCCGCCGGCCGCCTGGCCACCGTGACCGACGCCGCCGGCCGCTCGCTCCGCATCGCCCACGGTCCCGACGGGCGCATCGCCAGCGTCACCGACCCCGCCGACCGCGTCGTGTCCTACGCCTACGACGCGGCGGGCAACATGACTTCGTCGACCGACGTGGCCGGCGGGGTGACCGCGTTCACCTACGACGCCGACCACCGCGCCCTCACCATGACCGACCCGCGGGGCGGGGTGGTGCGCAACACCTACGACACCGCCGGGCGGATCACGGCCCAGACCGACCCGGCCGACGCCACCACCTCGTTCTCCTACTCCGACGAGGGGACCACCATCACCGACGCGCGGGGCAACGTCACCGTGCAGCGCTACACCAGCGGGAAGCTGACCTCGATCACCAAGGGCGACGGCACGGCGGCCGAGGCGACGTGGTCGTACACCTACAACGACGCCACGTTCGTGCTCACCTCCATCACCGACCCCCGCGGCAACGTGACCCTCCTCGGCTACGACGCCGAGGCGAACCTCACCAGCTCGATCGACCCGTTGGGCCGGGAGACCAAGGCCACCTACGACGCCTTGGACAACCCCACCTCGGTCACCGACGCCTCCGGCGTCACCACCACCGTCAGCTACGACGGCGCCGGCAACCCCACCGCCGTCTCCCGGCCGCTGGCCGGCACCACGCTGTCCCGGACCGTCTCGTTGGCCTACGACCCCGACCGGCCCGGCGACGTGACCGCCCTCACCGACGCCAACGCCAAGGTGTGGAGCTTCGCCTACGACGGCGCCGGGAACCTCACCCGAGCTACTGACCCGCTGGCCCAGGCCACCACCTACACCCACGATCTTCTGGGCCGGGTCACCACGCAGGTCGCCCCCAAGGGCAACGTGGTTGGCGCCGATCCCGCCGCCTACACGACCGCGTTCACCTACAACGCCTTCGGCGACCTCGTCGCGGCCACCGACCCGGTCGGCGGCGTGGTGCGCCAGGGCTTCGACGCCAACCGCAACCGGACCTCGCACACCGACGCCGACGACAAGACGACGAGCTACGCCTACGACGCGGCCGACCGCCTCACGACCCTCACCCGGCCGGACGGTACGGTCCTCAAGTCCACCTATGACGCCGAGGGGAACCTCACGGCCCAGCTCGACGCCGCCGCCAAGGCCACCACCTACGCCTACGACGCCGTGGACCGGGTGGTCTCCATGACCGACCCGCTCAATCGGACCACCCGCTTCGGCTACGACGCCGCCGGCAACCGCACCACCCTCACCGACCCGGCGGGGCAGGTCACCACCTTCGGCTACGACGCCGCCGACCAGCTCACCGGCGTGGGTTACTCCGACACCACCACGCCCGCCGTCTCCTATGCCTACGACGCCCTGGGCCGGCGCGCCTCGATGAGCGACGGCACGGGCGCCAGCTCCTACGAGTTCGACTCCCTGGGGCGCCTCACCAGGCACACCGACGGCGCCGGCGAGGTCGTGGCCTACGGCTACGACCTGAAGGGGCAGCTGACCTCCCTCACCTACCCGGGCGCCAAGGTGGTCATCCGCACCTTCGACGACGCCGGCCACCTCACGGCGGTGAAGGACTGGCTCAACGAGACCACCACCTTCTCCTACGACGCCAACGGCAACCAGACGGGCCAGTCCTCCCCCAACGCGACCAGCTCCAGCCTCGGCTTCGACGCCGCCGATCGGCTCATGGGCATCGCCCACGGCGCGTCGGAGCCGACGACCCACGCCATCGAGACGACGGCCTCGACAAGCTTCGCCGCGTTCGACTACACCCGTACCGCCGCGGGGCTCCTCGCCTCGGCCAGCCTCACCGGGGTCACGCAGGACACCGAAGCGTACGGCTACACCGAGCCCAACCAGCTGGCGTCGGTCAACACGGCGAGCTACGGCTACGACGTGGCCGACAACCTGACCAAGCTGGCATCGGGGGCCACGCAGAGCTTCGACGCGGCCAACCAGCTCACCTCGTCGAGTGCCGGGTCGTTCGCCTATGACAGCCGGGGCAACCGCACCCAGGGCCCGGCAGCGAGCGGTGGGGTGGCCACCTACGGCTACGACCAGGCCAACCGGCTGGTGTCGGCGCAGAGCGCGACGGCGGCGGGCGCCGGCCTCGCCGGGGGAACGGACCACAGCCTGGCCGTCAAGGCCGACGGCACGGTGTGGGCGTCGGGCCTCAACAGCTCGGGCCAGCTCGGCAACGGCACCACCACCAACAGCTCGTTGCCGGTGCAGGTGAGCAACCTCACCGGCGTCGTCTCGGTCGGCGCCGGCGGCGACGACAGCGTTGCCCTCAGGTCGGACGGCACGGTGTGGGGCTGGGGTCTCAACAACTACGGCCAGCTGGGCGACGGCACCACCACCAACCGACCGGCGCCGGTCGAGGTGAAGAACCTCACCGGAGCGAGCGCGGTCAGCGCCGGCTTCTACCACACGCTGGCGCTCAAGTCGGACGGCACGGTGTGGGCCTGGGGGCTCAACAACTACGGCCAGCTGGGCAACGGAACGACCACAACCAGCTCGGTGCCGGTGCAGGTGGCCAACCTCACCGGAGTCACGGCCATCGCCGCCGGCTACCACCAGAACTACGCCCTCAAGTCGGACGGCACGGTGTGGGCCTGGGGGCTCAACAACTACGGCCAGCTGGGCAACGGAACGACCACGACCAGCTCGGTGCCGGTGCAGGTGGCCAACCTCACCGGGGTGAGCGCCATCGCCGGCGGCTACTACCACGGCCTGGCCGTGAAGGCCGACGCGACGGTGGCCTCGTGGGGGCTCAACCAGTACGGCCAGCTGGGCAACGGAACGACCACGGCCAGCAACGTCCCCGTGCAGGTGGCCAACCTGGCCGCCGCGACCGCCGTGTCCGCCGGGGCGTACCAGAGCTACGCCCTCAAGTCCGACGCCACTGCGGCCTCGTGGGGCTGGAACGACTACGGCCAGCTGGGCGATGGCACCAAGACCACGAGGACCGCCCCCGTCCAGGTCAGCGGCCTCTCCGGTGTCGCCGCCGTCGAGGGCGGGCGGCACTTCGGCCTTGCCGCCAAGACCGACGGCACCGTGTGGGGGTGGGGCTACAACAGAGCCGGCCAGCTGGGCACCGGCACCACGACGAAGCCCAACGCCGGCCAGCTGACCCCGGCTCAGTCCAGTTTCTCGGGCGGCGTGGTCGACGGCAGCACCACCTCGTCGACCTACGCCTACAACGGCGACGGGCTGCGCACCTCCAAGACAACCGGGGCCACCACCAGCGGCTTCGTGTGGGCTGTCGCCGACGCCGTGCCACCGCTGCTCAGCGACGGGACGAGGTCGTTCATTCACGGGCCGAACGGCCCCGTCAAGCAGATCGATGCCAGCGGTGCCGCCACCTACCTCCACCTCGACCAGCTCGGGAGCATCCGCGTCGCCACCGACACGGCCGGCGCCGTCGTGGGCACCTACACCTTCGATGCGTACGGCAACCAGACGGCGAAGACGGGGAGCGCCGCCACGCCGCTCGGGTTCGCCGGCGAGTACACCGACGTCGAGACGGGGTTCCAGTATCTGCGGGCCCGGTACTACGACCCCGCGACAGGACAGTTCCTGACGCGGGACCCGATCGAGGCGCTTACGAGAGAGCCGTATGGGTACGTCGGCGGGAATCCGCTGAACTTCACTGATCCTCTTGGCCTTAACAAATGCGAAGTTGGCGCGAACCCGCTTAGGTGGGTAGGCAACGCGGTGGACTGCACAGTGAAGGTAGGACGAACCGTGGGAGACATCGCTCGCAGCGAAGGCGCACAGATCGCGAAGGATGCCTTCTACGGCGCAAGTACCATTACCAGCGGGTTGGCCCCCGTCTCCGCGACAGTAGCAGTCGCCATCCCAGTCACTGCGCCCGTAACTGGGTTTGCAGCTGGCGTGTTCGCGGTGTCGTCTGCAATGACAGGTATCGCTGGGACAGCTATTGAGTGCACCGACGGCGGCCCTGCTTTCGACTGCCTGGCGGGAATTGCTGCCGCCGGCATTCCTCTCGTAACACCGGGCGTCGTCCGCCAAGTCGCTCGGAAGTATGGAGATAGGTCTGGCCTGGCTCTCAATGCCGCTCTCAACAACTTTGGCTTCGCGGCTAACGCCGCGTCGAAAGCACGGAGCGTACGAATGAATGGGCTTTGTTAAGCATGGCCACCGTCTTCATTCTCATGGTCGTTTTAGGGTTGAGCTCTCTCCTGGTCGGTCTTGTCTACAGCCGCGCCGGTCAGGTGGAGGACACAGGCGATCTCATTGCCCCGCTATTCAAGGCTTGGCGCGTCGCCGGTAGAGCCGCTCTTCGAGGCGGCGTCATCCTCGCGGCGCTCGGCCTTATCGGGTTGCTCGTGATGACGGCCGCGGGAGCGTTTCGGTGATCGTCCCAGGACATTGCTTCGAGCGTACAGCGCCTCGACGCCCGAACAGTCTCGAGCAGCAAGGCGAGGGTCGCCGATGAGATAGCCGATCCGAGAGAGCCCTATAAGAGACTCCGAGGAATCGGGACGCAACCGGAGGTTGGTCCCCGAGTTGATCGTGCCGTGGTCCGGCCTCAGCGGCCGGGGTGGCCGCCGGCGGGTGGGGCGGCGCCGGGCCGGTCGGCGGGCGGTCCGAGGGGCGGTACGGGGAC